>JALZOO010000469.1 GCA_030913905.1 Acidobacteriota bacterium | reverse complement strand
CGATTGCTCGATACGCGAAACTTAGCCGCCGGGGAGTATGAGCTGGCGGTACGAATTCGCGACCGTGTTTCTGGGCAGGCCCTCAGCCCGTCAGCAAAATTCACGGTCGTGCAGTAAACAACAATGGCGAATGGTGAATCGCAAGCGTGGCGCTGCGATTCACTATTTCCATTCACCGCCTCGCGTAGGTCGTCCTCACTGTGTCCAACTTTGTGTTCCCCTGAACTGAGTTGCCCCGCACGTTAACCACATCAACTTCAAATCCTGGAAATGAAGGACGAAACCGCGTCTCTTTCCATGTCTCCACAGTGATGTCGTTGTCCGCCGCGCGGTGATAGGCGTACTGCGGCAAACCTTCCCGATCGCCGCGCACGTCCGCTCCGTTCAGGTGGAGTATGCGGACACGGAAGCCTTCCACACGCCTAATTTTCCGCTCAACATTTGCGACTGACGACATTGCTTTGCGGGCAATTATACCGGAAGTTGGTGCGCAGTACGGCCAATCATTGCCGGATGTTAGAATGTGAAAAATGAACGAGAAGACTAATCTAGCGGGTTTGAGTGAGGCCGAACTCATCTCTTTTGTCGAACAGGCCGGACAGCCCGGTTATCGCGGCCGTCAGATCTTCGGTGCGTTGCAGAACCGGCGACTGCGAAGTTTCGAGGAGATAACAGACCTCCCGAAAGCATTCCGCGAGAGCCTAAGCCAAACCGCAACTGCGTCAACGTTGAGTGTTGAATCACGATACGTCTCTACAGACGGCACCCGCCGTTTCCTGATGAAGACGCAGGATAATCTCCCTGTTGAGACAGTGTTTATTCCGGAAGAGCGCCGCGACACCATTTGTTTCTCGTCGCAATCAGGTTGTCCCTTGCAGTGTACGTTTTGTCTAACGGCGCAACTGGGTTTGCTGCGATCTTTGACGCCAGGAGAAATCGTCGAACAGATAATCGGGGTCCTAAATGATGTGTACGGCGTTGGTGAAAAGCCTCCACGCGGCATCAACCTTGTCGGCATGGGAGCCGGTGAACCATTCCTCAACTTCGAGGCACTAATCAAGGCCCTGCGCGTTATGGCGGATCCAAACGGACTCTTCATTGTCCCTCGTCGCGTAACGATATCAACCGCGGGCATCGTTCCGCGCATTCGTGAGCTGGCGACAATTCCCGATCGCCCCAATCTCGCGATATCACTCGCCGCCGCGACAGACGAACTGCGCGACGAACTCATGCCGATCAACAAGAAATGGCCGTTGGAAGAATTGCTCGCCGCTTGCAAGGATTTTGAGCAGAGTTTGAAACCGGGCGAGAACTTTACGTTTGAGTATGTAATGCTCGACGGCGTCAATGATTCCGATGAGCAGGCGCGACAGCTCGCGAATTTGCTTAACCGGCATGACCTGCATGCGAAAGTAAACCTGATCCCACACAACCCGGCTGACCCGCTTCCATACCGGCCATCGACGCCGGAAAGGGTTGATCGGTTCAAATCAATTCTGGAGACGAAGGGTGTGCACGCGTTCATCCGAAGGCCAAGAGGCAGAGACATCTTCGCAGCTTGTGGACAGCTTGCCGCACGTCACGAAACGAATACGATTCAGATCGACACTCAATCAGTAGGAGCGTAGAAAGCAACGCATGAAGTTCTTATCACTCATCAATTCGCCGGTACGGATCTTACTCGCAACAGTTTTTCTAATTGCTCCGGCAACCCTGGAATTAACAGCATCGCCGCAGTCAGCCCCGAACATTGGAGTCAATGCGTCGCTGTCAGCGAATAAGGCGCGGCGCGGTCGCAGTGTTCAGGGCAGTGTGACGATGGACATCCCTTCCGGTTACCACGTCAATTCCAGGCGACCGCTGGAAAAGTTTTTGATTCCCACTGAACTGAAGGTGGAGGCGCCGAAAGGGTTTCGGGTGGGGCCGGTGACTTATCCGCGAGCGGTATTGCGCAATTTCAAGTTTTCTAAGAATAGGGTTTCGGTGTACGAAGGTCGCGCGACGATGCGCTTTAACGTGACTGTCCCCAGAAACGCGCCGACAGGATCCACGGAAATTAAGCTACGGTTGAGATTTCAAAGCTGCAACGATGAGCTTTGCTTTCCCCCGCAGACACGTGAATTGAAGTTGTGGTTGAACGTGGAATAAGGGCAAGGGGGAAAGGCGTAGCTTCGATAGAATCAATCAGTTCAGAGTTCAAGCTTTAGCTTGCTCTTCTGGCAAAGACAACCTAAAGGTTGAACTCTAAACTGCGGGCCTCCCGATGACCGACATCAGTCGTCCAACCTTCCCGTACACACTCTTCTCGCGTCGATAAGAAAAGAACAGATCCGTGTGGCACATCGTGCAGAGGGGCGCCGTGTAGATTCGATCTTCCTTTACTCCTGCTGAAACCAGTTGTGTCCGGTTCGATTGCAACAGATCGATGCAAGCGTGATGTTCGCGCGTCGGCTTAAACAGGTCCTGCTGCGTGGGAAAGGTATTGCTGAAGGCCCCGATAACTTCGCTTCCCACTTCATAACAACACGCAGCCGCCGCCGGTCCGATGGCCACCGACACGTCCGACGGTTTGGTACCGTATTCCGTGGTCATGCGGCGCAGAGCCTTCGCTGCCACCTCAGCCAGAGTGCCGCGCCAGCCGGCATGGACCGCGGCGAAAGCGCCGGTTGCCGCGTCGCCAATCAAAATTGGTACGCAGTCTGCAGTCTTCACGCCGGCGAGTACCCCGCGAGTATCGCTCACAATTGCGTCGCAGTAGACTGCGTCGCCGCGCGCACCTTCCGCCGGTCTGGCATCGGCCGCAGTTTCGATGAGCCTGATATCAGCGCCGTGGACTTGCCAGCACCCGGCGAGAATCCAATCACCCGCGAAGAGCTTGAGAAAACGACGTCGATTCTCCAGAATGTTTTCCGCTGAGTCTTCGTTAAAGCCTGCAAGGTTAAGCGAGTTGTCGGGCATTGAGCTGGCGCCGCCGCCGCGAGTGGAAAACCCATTGACGAAGCCGGCCTGCCCGAGTGGCTTACAAATCAACGCGCGGACGCCGTCAGCTTCGCGCCAGTAAAACCCGGCGTGCTCTAATTCCTGGTCGCTAATGATCGTTTCCATCGGTATAGACATTATCGAAGTTGCACGTATCCGCGAAGTGTTGCTGCGCACGCCACGCTTTCGTGAACGTGTCTTCACTGAAGCCGAACGGGAGTATTGCGACAGCCGTGGCGTCGTAGCCGCACAGCATTATGCCGCTCGCTTTGCGGCAAAAGAAGCGGCACTCAAGGCTCTGCAAACAGGATGGCGCGGCGGCATTAGCTGGCAAGACGTGGAGATCGCTGCGCGTGAAAGCGGTGCGCCCTACCTCATATTTCACGGCGAGGCGCTGAAGTTGTTGGAAGCATCAGGCGCGACAGCTACGCACTTATCTATGGCCCACACAACCGAACACGCGATTGCGGAAGTAGTTTTGGAGAAGAACTAACCGACACAATCCGAAATAAGTATCCGGTTAGGGGCGGCACGTTCCGCCTTTAGGCGGATAGCCCGAAGGGCGTATAGGCCAGCCGTTTTACGGCTGGTTGAGAGGACTCAGAATCACTAGCAGGCCGCTTCAGCGGCCTTTGCTTTTGGCTTAGGCGAAACTTTTTGGAACAAGGAAGGCCGCTCGAAGCGGCCTAAGAAAGACTAGAGTATCGGCGGGCACCAGCCGTAAACGGCTGGCCTATGCGCCCTCCGGGCTCACCTCGTAAACGAGGTGCATAGATAGCCAAGTTGACCTCAGCAATTACCGCATGTCTGTAACCAATGCCACCCTTCTATTCGTAGTATCCACGCGCGTCGCTAAGAAGGGCGACTTGCTAGTTTGAGGTCGCATCGATCTGCGGCTGTACTGTGGGACCGGAGGCTGTCTTCCAATCTCTGTCTCCCTTCCCGCGGTTATCCCTTCATCCGGGCGAAGATTTCCATGGCGGTAGCATTCCAGATTTGGCGCTAACCGTTCTGTCACCGCAATCAACTCTCGATGAGGACAACTGAGCGTTGAAATGGCGCCGTCATCAGCATCAATTTCTACAAACTTTATTCCTTCCGGACATTCAAAGTTTCTGCCGCCCAACTCCGGTCTCAGCGCAATAGAGCCCTTGATAAACTCGGCCCACGCCGGCAACGCTGCTTCGGCCCCGGTCAACCCGAGTTGCTGGTTGTCGTCAAAGCCAACCCAGACGACGCAAACGAGGTTGGGCGTGTAGCCCACAAACCAGCCATCACGCGACGTTCCGGTCTTGCCGGCGACGGCCGTTACTTTTGCAACGTCACGCGCCGCACGACCCGTTCCGTGGTCTACAACTGCTGACAGCATGTTCGTGATCATGTAGGCCGTTGTGGGACTGACCACTTCCGCAGCGGAGGAAAAGTCGCCGGCTGAGTGTGTCGCAGGAGGTTCGCCGACGCTGGTGATAGTTTTCGGTTCAACTCGACGGCCACCATTCACAAATGCTGCATAAGCCGCCGCCAGCTCGAGCGGGGTTACTTCTTTGGTTCCCAACGCGAGGGATGGATATCGCTCGGGCCGAGGCAATCCGAACTTTTCCGAAAGATTGGCAATGCGCGCAAGCCCCGTCTGCAATGCAACGTCCACTGTTACGACGTTCAATGATTTCACTAACGCCGTGCGCATCGTCACATCCTGCATGGAATACCCACCGCCAAAATTTGCGGGTCGATAAGTTTTATTGCGGTCGTAGACAAACTCGCGCGGCGCATCGGCAAACATCTGCACCGGCGACATACCGTCCTCCAGCGCGGCGGCGTAAACGAATGGCTTAAAAGTCGAGCCTGGCTGACGGCGAGCATCGGTCGCGCGATTCAATTGCGAGTCGGCATAATCGCGACCACCAACCATCGCCAACACGTTGCCGGTCTTTGGGTCGAGCGCCACCAGCGCGGCCTGCGGTTTTGCATTTCGATTCTTGTAAACGCCGTCGAGACGATCTAATTGTCTTTTGAGTGCGCGCTCAGCCAACTGCTGCAGATCGAGATCTATCGTTGTGTAAACTCTGCGGCTTCCAGGCGACATCTCGAATTCCGACTCAGCAGTGCGATTGACGAAATCGACGAAGTAAGGAGCCATTGAAGCAAACTGACTGCCGGTAGATACAACAACTGGTTGTGACAGGATGCCGGCGGCTTGTTCATTGTCGATCCAACGATCACGCACCATCGCCGCCAACACCGCATTGCGGCGCGTCCGCGCAGCTTCTGCATGTCGTACGGGTGAGTAGCGAGTTGGTCCCTGAATCATTCCGGCAATAGCTGCCGCTTCCGCCGTCGAGAGTTCTTTCAATTCCTTGCCGAAATAAATGCGAGCTGCCTGCTTCACACCGCGCACAGCAACGGCGCCGCGTTGTCCGAGGTAAACCTCGTTGCAGTACAAGGCGAAGATGTCGTGCTTGGTCAAGCGCTGCTCAAGGGCGAATGCCAGCATTGCTTCCGCATACTTCCTTCGCAGCGTCCTTTCCGGAGTCAGATACGTGTTCTTAACGAGTTGCTGAGTAATTGTTGACCCACCTTGTCCCATGCCTTCGTTGCCTACGTTTCGCACTAAAGCGCGGGCGATTCCAAAAACGTCTAAACCGGAGTGGTCGAAAAAGCGCTGGTCTTCGATAGAAAGTATGGCGTGAACCAGGACCGGCGGAATTTCTGAGAACGTCACCGAGTCGCGTTTGTCGGCTTTGGAGGAAATGTCGTTTGAGAGAACCTCGGGTTCGAGGGTAAATGATTCAACAGGCAGATCGTCGCCGGTCAATTCCGCGATCGTCTTATCGCGTTCGAACCGGACTCGAATCACTGAGGGCAAGCTGCGGTTTGTGCGAGCGGGCCGAATCTCAACGACGGAACCTGCTTCGTAAAAAGTGCCGCTCCAGACATTGCTGCCTTCCGACTCTACATAGCCGGCGCGCCGCAACGCACTGAGTAAGTCAGGGGACGATAATTTCTGCCCTGGTTGAATTCGGCGTGGGGCAGCATAAAGACCGGGCCGGCTGGTTAAGTATCCACTGGCTAGCCGTGCATCGATTATTCGCGAGTAGTATTTGTACGAACCAAGCAGAGAATCACCGCCCACAACCATGAGGATGGCGAATAGTCCGCAAACAGTGCGGAAGACAAATCGGTCATTGGTGGAGGTGCGAACGAAAAGGGAGTTTAGAAACGCAGGGATTCGGCGCAGGGAAATGCGACGCTGATCGGGAACGGATGTTACCTCGATAGTCATAGGGGCAAGAAAAAACAGATCCAGAGCAAGGCAACTGGCGATTTAGCCGCCATTACCCTTCAGTGCTCCGCAGTTTTCCGAATGCTTTTATATAGTGCTAATAGACCCGAGATTCTAGCGTCCAGTTGCGGCAACAAAGACGGGTTCGTCTTTGCCGATGTCCTGCGTGGTTCTTTATAATGCCGCGCACAGTCAACCCGAACTAAATAGTCAGGAGTTCCCCATGCCTACAACTTCGCACGTTCAAGCCAAATCAGGTGATGTACTGTTACTCACAGGCACAACAAAAGGCGCCTTTGTGCTTCGGTCAGACAAAACGCGTGAGCATTGGGATGTGGGTGGACCCTATTTCCCCGGTCGCGCGATCTATGCCCTCCTTTACGACGACCGCAATGGTCGCAAGCGTCTTTGGGCGGCAGTAAACAGTTCTTACTGGGGATCGTATTTGAGTTCTTCAGATGACTTTGGGAAAACGTGGACCGAACCGGAAACATATGGCGTTAAATTTCCTGAAGGCACTGACGCTGCGGTCAAACAGATTTGGCAAATAGCCCTGGGCCATCCGGACGAGCCGGACACGCTTTACTGTGGAGTGGAACCAGCGGCGTTGTTTAAGTCGACCGACGCCGGCGAAACCTGGTCGCTGGTAACCGGCCTATACGATCATCCGCATCGGTCTCAATGGATGCCCGGGGGCGGCGGACTTTGTTTGCACACCATCTTGCCGGATCCCACAAACAACAAACGGTTATACATAGCAATCTCGACTGGTGGGGTTTACCGCACCGACGATGGCGGTGAAAACTGGCAGCCACGCAACCGGGGCGTGCGGGCACAGTTTCTGCCTCCCGATCAGCAATACCCGGAGTGGGGGCAGTGCGTTCACAAAATTGCGAGCCATCCTTCAAATCCGCAGCGGATGTTTTTGCAAAATCATTGGGGACTCTACCGAAGCGAAGACGGCGGCGATTCATGGACTGACATCGCCAACGGCGTGCCCTCAGATTTTGGTTTCGCGATGGAAGTTGATCCGAACGATCCAAGCGGCGTCTTCATTATTCCGCTCGAGTCAGACGAGTTTCGCTGCACCCCGGAAGGGAAGTTGCGCGTCTATCGCACGCGCGATGCGGGTGAATCCTGGCAACCAATGTCGAATGGCTTGCCGCAGGAAAACGCTTTGGAAACAGTTTTGCGCGATGGGATGTCGGCAGATGGTCTTAAGCCAACCGGCATTTACTTCGGCACGCGCAACGGAAAACTGTTTGGCTCAAAAGACAGCGGCGAATCATGGAACGCAATCGCTGAGAGCCTGCCGCCAATCGTTTGCGTGAAGACTACGGTGATTCAGTAGCCGGTTTGGAATTGTGGGGTACGGGTCGTTGGTTAACAATCCCGCTTCTCGAGAAATAATGAAACGAATCTTTATTCTGCTTCTGTTTGTTTTCCCTGTTATCGCCTTACCCCTTGTTCGGGCTCAGGAGAAAAAGGAACCGCAGTTCAAACTCATGGAGTTTCACATGACTCTGCTGAAACGCGGTCCGAAGTGGGAACTAACACACACCAAAGGTACCGGTAGTTTCCAATCACTACACGGCGCTTACGTTTTGTCGCTGCTCGAATCGGGGAAAGCGGTGATCGCCGGACCGCTCAGTGATGATGGCGACATCCTCGGCGTGTATGTTCTGCGCGCGAGGTCAGCAGCGGAAGCGAAGGAGTGGGTCGACAACGATCCCGGCGTGAAGGGCGGACACCTGTCAGCCGAGATGCTCTCCTGGTGGTCGGAAGACGTTATGAAGAAGCCCGCTAGTCCGATCAAAATGACGACTACTGCTTATTTAGGCTTCCTCAGCCGCGGCCCGAAATGGACACCGGAGAAAACTCCCGCCACGGAAGAACTGCAAAAGGCCCACATGGCAAACATCAACAAGCTGGCTGAAATGAAGAAGCTGGTGGTGGCTGGACCGTTCGGCGGCAATGGAACCATGCGCGGCATTTTTGTGTTTCGCGTTGGATCGCTCGAGGAGGCAAAAAAACTCGCCGAGACTGATCCATCTGTGCAAGCGGGGCGACTCGCCATCGACATGCACCCATGGTTAGTGCCCGATGGCGTGCTTCCATAGATCGGCTCGTGGACTACAAATGATTACGTTCAACGTCGCTGGCTTCTTGACTGACTTTACGAATGGGCAGAGCCGGATTGTGCTCGAGTCGCCGGCTGCCACTGTTGGTGAAGCCCTCAAGGGTTTGTGGGAGCGGCACCTTGGGCTGCGCGATCGCGTGTTGAATGAGCAAGGCGCACTACGACCTCACGTCAACATTTTTGTGAACGATGAGAATGTGCGACGAAAAGAAATG
>JALZOO010000437.1 GCA_030913905.1 Acidobacteriota bacterium | reverse complement strand
CAATTGCTGTACGCCCGCCGGACATTTTCATCTTTGCTTGACGCGGATGAAATGCTTCTGATCCACCTTAAAACCGAAGAATCGATAAGCCTACACCCCTTCGTACTACTTAAGGATTGTCCTGAATGTAAACTCAGAGAAATATTCTTTTTCACAAAATTCGCCAAGGATAAAATGCACTATCTAAGTTATCGAACGGGGCACCTTTTCACCACGACAGACTATGTGAACGATTTTCTTGACCTGGTGGGACCTTCGTTAGCATAGTGCGAAATGATCGCCGTCCCTAAGTTCATCGGTGTTACCGTTGCCAAGACGTTGCCAAAATTCGACAAAATGCGTATCTAAGGGTCGTAATTCGTAGCAGTAGGAATCTTGTTCGCGGCTGCGTTTTTGTTAAGGTTTTTAGCGAAAATCACGAGTTTTCATAGCCAAGAATGTGGTCCATGAAAAGGCCATTTTTGCCATTCGCAATGCGGAGGCCAGGAGTTCGACCCTCCTCTGCTCCACCAATAACACTCAATCCTTCAACCACTTACAATCGCGACTGGTAAAGACCGATTTTCCCACACGGCCAATATGTGGCCAGAAATAACAGCACCCGATGGTAGAAAAAGGTAGAGAATGGGAACGAACGGTAAAAGAGTGAAACACGACCGGTCTGCAACTCGCTGATTTGTAACAACTTAAATATTTTGTGTGTAATGCGGAGGGCTGACGCGCCAAAGAGCAAAACGCTCTCGAGTTTTTTCTGCTCGCAGGCTCAACCTTGATTCAAGGGTTGTCAGTTACGTCGGATTGTCATTTGCAGAGACCGGGGGCACGCGCTGTCACAATCCGATTGCTGCGATCGCATAGACACGCTGGGCGACTCTGGTAGTTCGGCCCGACACCCGCGAGCTTACCCAACGTACTGCTAGGTCCACCACTGATCAATGTTGTGCCGCGGCGATAAGGGAAGTCGGGATTGAACCCTTGGAACGCTCCCGCTTGAAATCCCGCGAGGTTCCACATAGCTCAAGGTCAGCACCGTTATCCTTAGAAGGGCCTTTGAGAAGTTTATAACCTGACCCTTTGTTCGCATCGCTTCAGCTCGCAACCAGCGCAGCACGCATTCCGCCTGCCCGACGCAAAAAGACAAAGTAGTTCACCGCTAAACATCCCAGTGCAAATACTGCGAGAAAGACGAACCCAAGTGTGTACGCGCCGGTCGAGTTGCGGATGAAGCCCAACACGAGCGGCGGAAAGAAACCGCCGAGACCTCCGCAGGCGCCTACCAAACCCGTGACCGTGCCGGTTTCTTTCGGAAAGTACTGCGGCACGAGTTTGAACACAGCACCATTGCCCAGTCCCAACGCGGCGGCAGTGCCCAATGCGCCCAGGGTGAACAGCAACATCCCAGTCGAAGTTAGACCCAGGGAGATAACCGCGATCATCGCGAAGACCAACATCAAAACGAGAGCCCCACCGTAGCGATCCGCCAGCCACCCGCCGACCGGCCTCATCAGAGTTGCGAAGATGACAAACCCAGCAACGCGCGCGCCCGCATCCGTCGGCGTCAAACCAAAGATGTCCTTCAACAGCGTCGGCAGATAGATGCCCAGCGCAACGAAACCGCCGAAGGTGAGGAAATAGAAGAGTGACAAAACCCACGCCAGCGGCTCGCGTCTGAAGATAACGAAATACTCATGAAACTTTTTCGGTTCAGTCTTGACTGGCGCGTTGCGAGCGAGCAACAAGAACAACACCCCAAAGACCGCCGCTAAGGCGCCGAACGCCCAGAAAGGAATGCGCCAATCTCCGGTGACCATGACTAACGCAGGCGCGCCAAAAACGGCGACGGACTGACCAATATTGCCCATGCCGTAGATTCCCAGCGCCGTGCCCTGCTGCTCCGCGCGAAACCATTTTGAAGTAAAGGCTACGCCGATTGAGAAACTGGTCCCGGCGCAACCAACCACGAAGCCCCAGGCAACGAGCGATGCAAATGAATTCGTCAGGCTCGCGCCTACCGCTGGAATCAGGCAGAACAGAAGGAGCAGCCCAAACACGACGCGGCCACCATACTTATCTGCCAATATGCCCATCGGCAGCCGCCCCACTGATCCAAGTAAGACAGGGATCGCAATCAGGACGGACTTCTGAACAAAAGAAAGGTGATACATCTCGACAAACTTCGGCGCGAGCGCGGCGATCATTCCCCAAACGGCGAAGGTGATCGCAAAGCCGATAGTGGACAGAGCCAACGCGCGTTTCATGTCAGTGGTCCAAGCTAGCGGATCCGGTGCGTCGCGCGGTTCTTGCCACAAGCTTTCAGCAAGATAGGGATCGCGCTTTGGCAGCAGCGCGGCTTTCTTAAGGCCAGCAAGAAACGATTGCAGGAATAGCGAAGCAAACCCGATCAAGATCGCCACATCGACGAGGCCAACCACCGCCGAATGCTCGAACGCCGGAAAGATCATGACGTAAAGATCGACCCAGTGGCCCACCAGAACAATCCCACATGCGGTTAGCAACCAGCCGTCACTGCGTTTGGCGCTGCGTGACAGCAACAAACCAAAAGGTATTAGCCAGTTGAGAAAGATGTTCAGAAAGAAAAGCGCCTTCCATCCTGGCGTCTGCATGCGTCGCAGGTAGTAGATCGTTTCTTCCGGCAGGTTTGCGTAATAGATCAGAATGTATTGGCACAGCCAGATGTAGGCCCAAAATGTCGAAAAGCCAAAAACAA
Source organism: Acidobacteriota bacterium (assembly GCA_030913905.1). GTDB lineage: Bacteria > Acidobacteriota > Blastocatellia > Pyrinomonadales > Pyrinomonadaceae > PSRF01. The sequence continues at coordinate 1,268 of JALZOO010000437.1, read as the reverse complement.
GCTTGCCGAGATTGTGCAGGTGGTTCTCGTTAACCTCCGGCAGAAAGCCGCGCCGTCGCAACAGAATCACGAGGACGGTAATCGAGGCGAAGCCGCTAAGCAGCACACCTGAAATGACGTAAAACGCATAGATGGTGCTGTAAAAGAGGGGCTCGATTGACATCAACCAGTCGAAGCTGGCCAGGGTGAAAGTCAGGGCAAAGACGGCGAGGAAAATCGCTGCATACTTTCTGCCCTTGCTAGTGTGCCCAACATTTCCATCCGCGTCTTGCCGGCGAGATTCTCTCCTAATCAACCACGTGAGCAGCACCCAGAGCCCGAGAAAAACCACCATGCGCGAGAAGAAGAATGGCGTGCTAAGCCAGGCATTCTTGAACACCATCGGCTTGCCGTTGTAACCAAAGATCGTGCGTAGCCCTTCATAGAGGGTGTCCCGGCCAAAGAAGAGCATCAGCATCGCAAGCGAACCCAGCGGTAAGTAGCTGATCATCGCTTCAGGCACGCGACGGATAGCAGTACTCCAGCCCGCGTTTGCCACATGATTGATGCTGATGAAAACGGCAGCGCCCAACGCGAGCGAAAGAAATAAAAAGGCATTCAGCAAAACGCTCGGCCACAAGCGCGCGTCGTTTGTGTAAAGGCCGGCAGCGAAGCCAATCACTCCGATGCCAAGCATGACAAAGAGGAGTTTCTGTCCGCGGCCAGTAATGAAGGTTTTGTCTTTCATGACTCGGTGTGCAGTCCTCTTACTTCCCTTGCAACTTGTGAATGTAAAGAATCGCCTTCCAGCGATCGTCCGCAGAAACCTGCGCCGCATGTGAAGGCATATTGTTTCTACCCATCGTAATCACATGAAACATGATCCCGTCGGGCAAACTCTTCGACTTCTCGGTCTGGTATGCAGGTGGGTTCGGATACTTCGGAATGATTGGGCCGTCGCCCGCTCCCGTCGCTCCATGGCACGCTGCACAGTAATTCGAGTAAATATATTGGCCGCGAGCAAGATTTTCGGAAGTGGGCTGAAACGGATTTTTCAGCTCGCGGCCTGCACGATCCGCTTCCGCCTGATCAGGTCCGTAATGAAATGGTTGGAAGCCGCGCGGCACCGTGCCTGGTACCGGCGGTTGTTCAGTCATCTGACTTGGCAGCACCGGGTTCGCAGTCTGTGAAAGGTAAGCGGGCGAGTACTGCATCTGCGTGGGCCACTCGCGATTTCGGACGGCGACATCGCGGCTCATAATCCGCACGCCGCCAATCACAACAACCGG
>JALZOO010000428.1 GCA_030913905.1 Acidobacteriota bacterium | reverse complement strand
TTTTCGTTACTTCGTGGATCGTTTCTTACCAGAATGGATCAGAACCTCAGCACCGTATCGAACTGCAGACGAGTGGTCGGGCGATTCAACGATCCCGGTGGGGTTGTGCCAAACGCTCCCAACAAGCCCGTTGGACGTTCGGTCACGATGCCGGTCGCGGTCAGGACCACGCGCGGATCGGCCGCATAGGAGAAGGTGAAACGATGACCGCGCATGTCTGACTGTTGCGTGATGTCAGACATGTTGAAGGGCGTCAGTACCGCGTCCTTCTCGATCCGCATGAACGTGTAGCCAAGCAACATGTCGCCGCGCGCTTTGGTTTGTCCTACCTGAACCTCTCCCCAGAAGCCATTGTTCTCTTTGTTGCGCAGGATTAGATCGGTCCCACCAGGTCCGGCCGTGACTACATCATGAGTCTGTGTGTTGGTTACAAAATCAAGAATGATCGCGACCGGGAAACGTTTGCTGTGCTTGAGCTCGAGACGGGCAATCATGTCTAGCAGGTTGAATCCGGAGGCAAGGCGGCCGTCGCGGTTCGTCGCGTTGTTGCTAGCGGTCGTCAGTCCGAGGTTAGCATTGCCGGCGACTAAGAAATCGCGCGGGATGGAAACCTGACTGGTGACAGTTCCGCCACCGGGGAGGGCTATGGTTACCGGCAGTTGCAACTGACTGCCAAAAACCTGCACGGGTGAAATGAACTGCGTGCCTGAAAAGTAAAGGTCTGCGACCGAAAGATTGAGGGCCACCTTGGCGCTCGGCTCAAAGCGGGCACGGAACTGCGCGCCGTAAAGCGCCAGGTCGCGTCCGCCGCGACGTGACTGTTCAATGTTTACGGTTCCGTCGGCATTGCGGACAAAAGCGGAGTTGCGTTCGAGGAAAGGCAGTTGCCAGGCGACGAACGTAAGGTCTTTGAGCGCGGACTTCTTGAAACCTCGCGAATAGGATTCGTTAAAACCTTCGACCATCAAATCACTGTCGATAGTCAATTCAGTAGCCGTCCACGGTGGTTCAAACTTGCCGCCTTGCAAACGCAAGCCGGGTGCTTTCTTCGGCTTGTAAGTAACGAACGCCTGATCAAGCGCGAATGGTTTGCGGTTGAAAAAATCCGTGAGCGTTTGGTTCGTCGAGATATTGTCGGCGAAGCTGCCGCTGGCGATGCGCAGTCCCCAATCAAATTCGTCGCTAATCGATCCACGAATGGACAGTCGCGCGCGCATGCGCATGCGGTGTCGCGGGCTCAGGTCGTTGCCGAGCGCGGCTGGATTATTTCCGCTCGCCAGACTGTTTGATAATCCAAAGAACGATTCTGATCGAAGACGTATGTCGCCGCTAAATTTGATTGCGCCCAGCTCTGCCAAACGGCCCTCCACTTTCTTTAGCCGATCTTCAACGGCAGGCGACTGGGCCGGTTGCGGCTCCGTGCTTAACGCTACAGACTCGTTTGGCGTTACCCCGACGTTCGATCTACTCACGAGCGAATGAATAGTCTCTTGTTGCTCCTTGACGGTTTGCTGTAGTTGATTGAGGCGCTGGCTCTGTTGCTCCAGCAATTGTTCGAGAGCCACCAGTTTCTCTTCAACAGTCGCCGGCTTCTTCTCAACCGGCGGATTGTCGGCTGTTCGCTTTATGGATTCCGTCGCGACAACATGCTCGGCATTGAGGTTTGATTGGCCGGCACTCTGGGCGCTCACAACATGCGCATTCAGCACCAATTGCGCGAAGGCAACCGCCGAGAACGTGACAGCACGTCTGGTGTTACTCAACTGAAATCTCATCAACATGATTATTGTCCTTTGTGGAGCGGGCGTTCAGAACAAACTATTACTGGGAAAAACAGCATGGAAGGAATGCCTTAAAGACGGATGAACTGTAAATTAAATTGATGTTAACTTCCTGTGGCCGCCGGCGGGTAGGGCCCAACCAGCGCGGGAAGAATCAATCCAACAGCACGCGTGTATTCAATGCCTCGGCTCGCTCGATTGCTGCCAGCAGACGCAGAAACTGTGAATAGTTCTGGCCGCGGTTCTTGAGACGAGCGATCTCCGTCTGGCTGAGGTCGTTGCGCAAAAGCAGATCGAGGAAATCATAGTAGTCGCCTGTGGCCTGGTGGGGAAGCTCTCGCACATAGCTGGTCTGCTCGTCGTCGTCTGACCGAAAGCCGGCAAGGACATCGAAGATATTGTCGGTCGTTAGTCGTGCGGCTTCTCTTGATAAACGAATTGGCACACGCAGCGCAAAAAACCGCAGACCTTGCGGGGTCGTCACCCGCCGCAGCTCCTTCGTTGCTTCACCATCGAAAGGCGACTCTGCGTCCACCAGTATCCTTAAAAGACGTGGCTGATCTTGCGTGTCGAGCGTATCGAGCGCAAGCTGAACGCGATCGGCGAGAAACTTTTCGAACTGCGCTTCAATGGGATAAGTAAGCCGGCCGAGACAACCAACCGCTTCACCCTCGCCTGCATTCTGCTCCGGCAAACACGCAGGGCAATTTGGACAGATATTGGTGGCTGCCTGCATCAACTCAACTTCGTCGTGCGCCTTCTCAACCCATTCAAGCTTATCCGCAGATGGAGCATTCACGTCGCCAGTCGTTAACCGGGCATGCAAACTGCCGAGCCGGCCCCACTCGCGCAGATGCTTTTCGGAGTAGCGAGCCCGCAATGAGCACGGAAACTGAACGGCAAATTCGAGCGACACTGTTTATTCTTGTATGTGTAAGATCAATATCTGTTGATAACTTATTTCGGCCTTGTTAACTGTTTCGTCGTATGTTCAGTGACACTGGTGCGCGGAGTTTTATGCGGCGACGCTAAGCCGCCAGTAACTAATGAGTGTTCGTCGGCGCCCAACATCGGAACCGGCGCCCCCGTCGGCTGGTTCATCTGCCTGCGGATGAGTCTCGATTCAATTAATCCATTGATCCCTGCTACAAGGGAGAACATGCCCCAGACGGCCAACCAACCGGCGAACAGCGACGATTCCAATCACGTTGAGCCGGCAAAGAGTTGGTTGGAACAGCGAATAGAAGGAACCCGCAAAATCGTCAGAGCCAGCGGACTTCTTGGCGCTTCGCTAGTACTTGGTTCGGCGCTTGGTTTGTTTAGTAATCAAAACGACTGGATTATGATCTGGATGGTGTTTGGAGGATGGATGGCGTGCTGGGGTGTTATCACAATGGTGGCGGGCATTGGCTCTTTGATGGAGTCGAGGTTCATGCGAAGTCAGCTCGTCGAGCAAGATCAGACCCGTCAATTCCGACCTGTGGGTGCAAGCCAGATC
>JALZOO010000385.1 GCA_030913905.1 Acidobacteriota bacterium | reverse complement strand
TCCGCGAACGCGAAGCTGAAGCGCCTGCTTTTGCGCAGGTGTTCGCTTCTCCGGTAAGTGACCAGGCGTTGCGACGCTCATTTCGGCCCGTTGAATTCACGGCTAAAGTTAACGCGCTGACTGAATCCGAAATTGAGGTGGTCGAAACTTTCCTGCGGCGACGGTGGGATCTATCTGAAGTTGCGCGGCAATGGATGGCCTGGAGAGTTGCCCTGCCACTAATATATAAGCTGCGCCCTGCATACGATCTTGCAGGCTTTACTTACGAGGGATTTCTCGAAGAGTTGCTGCACCGCTATCGCGCCGAACATCGTTTCAAAGAATAAAAAGGGCTGCCCTCTTTTAGGCGGCCCCTTATTTATCTCTCTCGCGGATCGGGGACTATTTCTCCCAAATGATCGGGAAGAGCGCCCCGGCCTTCTCCGGCGTCATTTTTACTCCGGCCAACTCAAGGGCACGGACCATGACAGGATCGCGCTTCGCCGCCAAGTCTGTTCCCGATGGCAGCAGCAGTTCATCGGGGATGACGCCGACGTGTTCCAAACTCTTGCCATCAGGCATGACTAGATCCGCATCAGTTATGCTTACTCCCCACGGGATTATGGTTGTGGTACCGAGCTCGTGTGAATGAAACCGTGAGCGCATGACTGCACCCGCTGAGAGGTCGCCAATCACCACAGCTCGTTTTTCCATTTGCATTACGCGGGCAAACACTTCCGACGACGAGGCAGACTCGCTGTCGATGAGGATTACGAGTTTGCCGGTGTGACCGGACTTACCCCGGGTTTTTGCAAGCAGTGGTTTTGATTTCTTGCGTTCAGTGACGTCGCCAACCTTAAGATCCTTATCCAGGAAACTCCCAATCATCCGGAGTAGGGTCGTCTCCGCACCTCCACCGTTGCCCCGCAAATCAAGAACAATGGCCTGGCTACTCTTCCCCTTATCCACCAATTTATCTATGTCGCTATCTTCTAGATCGAATGCCGGCATTTTCCAGATTAGTACACCTGGGTTGTCGTAGTAACGGTGGCGCCTGGCCAGGTAATTGTCCTCGAGATCCCTAATGTAGTCGCTGATTTCAATGGTGTTTGTCAGGTTGCGCACGATAGAGCCGGACTTGATTTTAGCTTTAAGCTCCAGTTCACGTGGTTCACCGCCAGGGCTTTTAACCACGGCAATTAACGCTGGCCGAGGGCTGATGAGGTTGTAGTAGTAGCGCATCTTCCAAAATTCTTTACGCGATGGCTTGAAACCCATGAATGAGATGATCTCGTCCCCCTCTTTCAAGCCCTTCGCGGCAGCGTCGCTGCCCGGCTTAACCGCCACGACATAACACTTATCGCCAATTATCTGCATTTGCCATCCATAGGTGACCGTTTCAGGTCGTCGTGGAGGAATAAAGACGGTATGTGAATCGTTCAGATCGAGCAGTGCCTGCGCCACGATTCCAAATGCCTGACCTAGTGAGGTAGCAGCCTTGATCTTCTCTTCGGCGGTTTTAAATCGGCTATCAACATCCATCCCGCGGAAGGTCGGATCGTAATAATTGTTCTTTAGATCGTTCTTGACCATATTGAGCATTGAGAGAGCGCGCTCCCGCTCGATGCGGTCGAAGCCCTGCGCGCGCACAGGTTCGCCAGCCAGAGTGAGAGTCGTTAAGACCAAGCCAATGGCTACAACATAATTTCGCACGCACGAAAGCGCGCTATGAGAGCTAAGTTTCATTGAGGGGTACTCCTTATAGGGGTAAAAATTCCTTGCAGTGATCGCAGACAACGCGTGAAACGGTGGCTGTGAGAAGGGGTAATACTGCCACAGGTGTTTGGGGTTGGCAAATGCGGAGTGTGGGGTTCGGATTGGCAGCGGGTCACGATTTCGAAAATGGCTAAATTGACCCGCTACTCAGGTGTTTGTTAGTCTGACCATCACAACAATTCAGAAGAGAAGGGTCGTTTACTAATGTCTCGTGACGTCTTTATTTTGGGTGGAAAACGCACGCCTATGGGCGAGTATGTCGGTGCGCTAAAGGACATTTCAGCAATCGATCTCGGAGCGATTGCGAGCCGCGCCGCGCTGGAAGCAACCGGAGTTGCTCCAGAAG
>JALZOO010000384.1 GCA_030913905.1 Acidobacteriota bacterium | reverse complement strand
GAAGGTAAAGCTTCTGGTCACCACGTCTCGCGACTTCTCCAGTCAGGCCTTTAACTACAGCGAGTGCTGCATCGGCCTGCGCGCCGGTTAGGCCCCGGCCGATCAGGGCGGCCCTGTCATACGACGTGGCAAAGAAGGTTTCGTTGGTGGGGGCGGCGATGCCGGGGAAAAGTCTCTTCTGCTGATCGTAGCTGAAGAAAAAGAATAGCCTGTCTTTTACGATCGGGCCGCCAATGGTAGCTCCAAACTGCTTACGATTATCTTCCGGCTTAACGGCGCGACCGTCGACGAACGTCGAGGGGTTACGCGCGTTAAATCTTTCATCGCGATAGAAGATAAATGCGCCGCCGTGAAAATCGTTGGTCCCGCTCTTCGTGACGGCGTTGATAACGCCGCCGGCAGCGCGGGCATATTCAGCCGAGTAGTTGGAGGTGTTGACCTGAAACTCGCGAATTGAAGCCTGACTAATCGAGTAGTTGATACGTGTACGACCGCGCTCTTCTGAGTAGAAGGCGTTGTTATTGTCGCCACCATCAATCGTATTGTTGTTTAGCAGTCCCGAGATTCCACGGAAACTGATCAGGCCGAACGGACCGTCAGTAACTGCGCCCGGAGTAGCCAGGGCGAAATTAGACCAGCGACGACCGTTGTTTGGCAGTTCGTTGATAGAGACCTGGTTAACGTTGGTGGAGAAATCCTGCTGGGACGTGTTTATCACCGGCGCTTCAGCCGTAATGTCAACCGTGCCGCCTTGAACCTGGCCAACGGCAAGCTGGACTTCTACGTTGGTAACCCGGCCCACTTCCACAATCACCCGTTCCTGAGTGAAGCCCCCGAAACCCGTCGCATTCACGGTGACCGTATAGAGTGCGGGCTGGAGATTTGTGATTCGAAACTGGCCTTCGTCGCTAGTCGTGCCTGTTTCCTCCTTGTTGGTTTCTATGTTGACCACAGTCACGGTGGCGCCCGGAACAACTTCGTTATTCGGGTTCGTAACGACTCCGCCGATGGCGCCAGTTGTCGTCGACTGGCCATAGGCGATTGCGCTCATCGCGAAGACGAGCGTAAAAACAAAAAACAATTTCACAAATTTCGACATAAGGGGAACTCCTTAAGCATGAGAGAACGTTGAAAGAGTTTGCGCGACCGAGTGGACGCGGGTTGTAATCATAAATATGGCGAGTAAGCTGGAATTATCCAAAACAAGAAGGAAAACAGTGTCAGTCCCGATGGTAGACGCGACTTCTATCACGCGGCTCGGTGTTCACGCAAGCCTGATACTTGTTAAAAGAAAGAGAAATCAGTTGACAGTTAGGCTGAGAGAAGACATGGAAACAGCCGAGCATACATTGCCATTCGCAAGAGGTATGCCGGATGAGCAATTCAGGCAGACCCAAATCTAACGCGTCACTTTGCACTAGTTAGGAGTCGCTCGCCATTTCAGTCGGAAACAGCGTTCCCAAGAATTTGGATCAATATCGGAAATTCAGGAAAAATCGGCGTGCTTCGACCCAGGATCCCGCACTCCCCCGTCCCTACTGCTATCTACTCGCAATGCGTCATTAGACCCGCTCGACAATGATTGCAATGCCTTGCCCGCCCCCGATGCAAGCGGTCGCAAGTCCATAGCGCCCGCCTCGTCGGTGCAGTTCGTTGAGAAGGGTCAACACCAAACGTGTTCCTGTCGCACCCAGTGGATGACCCAGGGCTATGGCACCCCCGTTGACGTTTGTGCGGGAGCGATCGAGTCCCAACTCTTTTTCCACAGCCAGATACTGAGCCGCGAAAGCCTCATTGACTTCGATCAAATCTATGTCAGCAAGCTTCAGACCTGCTTTCTCCAGCGCCAGGCGCGTGGCCGGGACCGGACCAATTCCCATTATCTCCGGCTCTACTCCGGCATAAGCCCAGCTAACTATTCGGCCTCTCGGTTTGGCATTGGGACGTTTTGCGTATTCCTCACCGCAGATCACTAAAGTCGCGGCGCCATCGACAATTCCCGAAGCATTTCCCGCAGTCACAAAGCCGTCCTTTGAAAACGACGGTTTCAACTTTGCCAGACCCTCCAAAGTTGTATCGGGTCGAAGGTGATCGTCAGCATCAAACATGAGTGTCGATTTGCGAGACTTCACTTCAACCGGGACAATCTCCTCGGAAAAGTAACATGCATCTTTAGCCCGCTTGGCTTCCCGCTGTGAACGCAGCGCGTACTCATCCTGAGCTTCACGGCTGATCTCAAACTTTCGTGCCAGATTCTCAGCGGTTCCAGCCATCGGCGTATTGCAGTAGGTATCAAGCAAAGCCACCATAAGACTGTCTTCTAGTTTGCCGCCGCCCAACGGGAATCCGCCGCGAGCGCCACGGATAACATGGGGCGCCTGAGACATGGATTCCATTCCACCAACTAAAGCCGTCTCCGCCTCACCCAACTGAATCATCTGCGCACCGGATATGATCGATTGAATCCCACTGCCGCATAACCGATTGACCGTTAGCGCGGGACGGTCGAAAGGCACACCCGCTTTCAACGCCACGTGTCGAGCTCCATAGATGGCGTCGCCCGAAGTTTGCAGTGCATTACCAATCACGGTGTGATCGATTTCTTCTGGAGCAACTCCGGTTGCTTCCAGCGCGGCGCGGCTCGCAATCGCTCCGAGATCGATTGCTGAAATGTCCTTTAGCGCACCGACATACTCGCCCATAGGCGTGCGTTTTCCACATAAAATAAAGACGTCTCGAGACATTTATTGTAGACCTTCCATTGTCAGAATATTCTCGTTATGGGAAACAGAAGAGAGTAGCAAACGAACTTTGCAGTGGTCAATTTCAGTATGGGACGATGCGGAACGTGAGGGCTAGTGGACAGGTAACCCAACACGCTTCTCATTCTTTGAAACGATGTTCGGCGCGATAGCGGTGCAGCAACTCTTCGAGAAAACCCTCGTAGGTAAAGCCTGCAAGATCGTATGCAGGGCGCAGCTTGTACATTAGTGGTAGGGCCACTCTCCAGGCCATCCATTGCCGCGCAACCTCAGATAGATCCCAGCGTCGCCGCAGGAAAGTTTCGACCACCTCAATCTCCGATTCAGTCAGCGCGTTAACTTTAGCCGTGAATTCAACGGGCCGAAATGAGCGTCGCAACGCCTGGTCACTTACCGGAGAAGCGAACACCTGCGCAAAAGCAGGCGCTTCAGCTTCGCGTTCGCGGA
>JALZOO010000355.1 GCA_030913905.1 Acidobacteriota bacterium | reverse complement strand
CAGCTTAGCCATTGTTGGCTCATCGAAGACTACTGCCGGCCAAGCGTAAATTCGTTCCTCCTCCAGGCGGTTGTGCGCTTCCAGCCGTTTCCCGATGACAACTAAGCGTCGCCGCAATTCCTCAGCCACGTTGAAATCCTCCGCTTGGCCTGCGCGAATCCCTCGCGCGCGCTTTATCATTTCCGCAAGTTCTTTCATGAAAAAATCATGATCGCTCCGCAGCTGCAAGAGCACGTTGTGCGCTTCATCGGGTGTCGGCAAACCGCCTTTCCCGGTAAAGAGCGAAGCCCGGACGCTGGCGAGAGCGGGGAACAAATGAAGGTTTTCGGCACGAATGTGAACTGCCAAGCGAGCCCAAAAGAGATCGAGCAACTCGAAAGCGCGGGAAAACTTATGTTTTGCCAGCTCGCCGTCGAGTTCGGTAAGTAACTGGCCCAACGACTCGTGGTCATCTTCCAGCAAAGACTCGACTGGGTTCTTCATCGCTTGAGGTAGCCGGAACTGGTAAATCGACGCGAGGCTGGGCGCCACCAGAAAATCAACGTAAGCGTAACGACAAAGCAAATCCCGGAAGCAATAACGAGCGGCAACAATGCCGAAAATTGGTGAGCCAAAGCGGCTTCAACCGTAGCCGCCAGGATCCAGAGTTGGGCAAGATTGACCATGACAAGCAAGATCAGCCGCGCCTGGGCCACAGCTGTTCGGCCTTCGCCTGCGAGATTGTGAATCGGTCGCGCTTTGATTTGATCGGTTTGCATTCTCGTTTATTAGAGCGGGCCTTCGCTGCTGCCGGCTTCCCTTCCGACAGCCCACACTTCGCCATCCGGGCGTACCTCCAGCTTAATCGAGTCAAGCGGACGCGGAGGCGGGCCATAAAGGACATTTCCGGTTTTCGCATCGAAAGCACCGTCGTGACAGGGACACTCGAGACGTTGGTGCGCGTGTTCGAAATAGACCGGACACGAAAGATGCGTACATTTCTGGCCGAAGGCATGAAGCTCACCGTCGAGCGTGCGGATGAGAATCGCGGAGTCTTTCGTTGTCGGGTAACGAAAGTTTAGCGAGGAGCCTGGCGCGAGCGTTTCGGCGCCGTCAATCCTTAACGACGGGAATTGCGGCATCTGGCGAGCGTCAAATGCTGCTTTACCAGCGAAGCCTACCGAACCCGCAAATAGAGCCGCCGACGTGAGTCCAAGAAAGTTGCAGAACTCCCGCCGCGTAACCTGCGCTTCTTCTTCGCGGTCATACGGAAAGTCACGCTGATGCGGCGCAGTCGCCGCACGCACGTCGTTTTCGTCGGCGAGCACTCTTTCAATGGTGGCGCCCAGCTTTGATTGCTTGTCGTTCATCTGTTTTCTCAGTGACAAGTGACAGGTGACAGGTAACAAGTCAGAACTGATTTACCTATTCACTGGTCACTCGTCACTTGTCACCAGTCACTTGTCACTTGTCACTTGTCACTTGTCACCTCTCACTTGTCACTGCTCTTAAAACTCATTGCTCTTGTCCGTCTGTTCAACTTGTAAGTCAATCCACGACTCGCTTGCCGGTTGCTGTTCAGTTATCACGTGCCCTTCAAAGACGCCGCAGCCGTCAACCTCCACTTCATCTGCTTCAGTCGGTAACATCAAATAGACTTTCGTCTCCACTTTTTGATTTCCGAAGACGTGCGCGTTAACGGGCTTGGTCCGTCTCAGAGGAACGATGTCTTCATACTTTCCAAACGCGATTGCGCTGGTGGGACACACACTCGCGCACATTGGTTTCAAACCCTCACTCGTACGGTCGAAACACATGTCACACTTCATCTGGAGGTGCATCTGTGTGTTGTACTTGGGCACGCCAAACGGACAAGCATTTACACAGTTGCGGCAATCGAGGCAGCGAGGCTTCAATGCGGAAAGGACTACACCGTCTTCCGTGGTCTTGATCGCGTCCGCGGGACATACCAGCGCACAGGTTGGCTCTGCGCAATGCATGCAGACGGTGGGCATTGTTGCGGTCGTCTCTGATCGATCAAGGTAATCGACATAGATCATCGAATAGCCTTTGTGTGTCCCACATTCACGGCAAGCTGCCACGCAGGCACGACACCCGATGCAGCGCTGCGGATCGATGAACATTGTTTCTTCCATAGAGCCTCCGGCTGTACTTTGATCTTTGTACTTTGTCCTTTGTACTTCGTGCTTCGTCGCAGTCAATGGACGGCTAAATAATCAGACCGACCAAAATCTAAAAACTCCAAAATCAAAGTACAAAGTACAAAGCACAAAGTTCTTATCTAAACTCACTACGCGACACGCCTTTGAGTTTCTCGCCCAGAATTGGAAGTTGCCTCGAGTGAATCTTCTCGATGCGCGCTGCACAAGCTTTAAACTCGGGAATCTTGGAAATCGGATCGAGTGCCGGGTTCGTCAATTGATTTACTGCCAGGTCTTCGCCCCAATGGTAGGGAATGAAGATCGTGTCTTTACGGATGGTCTTAACCACCAGCGCCGGAAAGACGCCATCTCCTCGTCGCGACACAACCTTCACCCGTTCCCCGTCATTGATTTTTAGCTTCATCGCTGTTTCCGGATGAATCTCAACGTATGGTTCGGGACACTGCTCAACCAAAAATCCTATGCGTCGCGTCTGATTTCCGGAAAGGTACTGGTAGACCACGCGGCCGCTGGTCAGAATCAGCGGAAACTCTTCATCAGGCGTTTCCTGCGGCGGCGCGTATTCAACCGCGTGAAACTTCGCCTTGCCGTCTGGATGATAGAAACGTTCTTCAAACAGACGCGGCGTGCCCGGATGATCTTCCGTGGGACAAGGCCAGAAGATGCCGTTGTTCTTCTCGATCTTTTCCCAGGTGATGCCGTAATAGTCAGCGTTGCCGCCGCGCGAGGCAACTCGCATCTCGTCGAAGATTGCGCGCGGCCCCTCGAACCCAAAATACTTTTGCCGACCCATCCGTCGCGCAATCTCCTGGATAATCCACCAGTCAGCGCGTGCTTCGCCCGGGGGGTCGGCGGCCTTGTTAATTTTCAGGACTCGTCCTTCGCCGTTTGCGGTCACGCCTTCGTCTTCGCTCCAGGTGCTGCCAGGCAGAACAACGTCGGCATAGCGCGAACCTTCCGACATGAAGAAATCGATACAGACGTAGAAGTCCAAACCTTCCAGCGCGCGGCGAACTTCATTCGTGTCTGGCAAACTCACCATCACGTTGTTGCAGATCGAGAGCAAGCCGCGAATCTCACCCTCGCGCATCTTCTGAAACATCTCCACTACGGACACACCAGCCTGCGGCAACTCTTCTTCAGGCAAGCCCCAAACATCGCAGACATGCTTTCGATGCTCTGGATTCGAGATTGAACGCTGACCGGGAAGTTGGTCGGCCTTCTGCCCGTGTTCGCGTCCGCCCTGTCCATTACCTTGACCGGTTATGGTGCCGTAGCCCCGTCCGGGCGCGCCAATACTTCCTGTCGCCAGAACGAGATTGATATAGGACAGCACGTTGTTGACGCCGTGCGAGTGGTGCTCGATTCCGCGTGCGTGCAGGACCATTGAAGTCTTTGCACGTCCGTAAAGACGCGCGGCTTGAACGATCTTCTCGGCCGGCACTCCAGTAATTTCCGCAGCCACTTGAGGCGGGTAGCGCGCTGCTAACGCCTTGGCTTCTCCCCAATCATTCGTGCGGGCCCTGATGAAGTCCTGGTCGATCAAGTCTTCTTCAATCAGAACATGCAGCATGCCGTTCGCAAGAGCTACGTCAGTGCCAGGTTTCAGTTGCAGATGAAGATCACCCTGACGGGCAGTTGGCGTCTCGCGGGGGTCAATAATGATCCAGCTACCACCATTGTCGCGTTGCTGCCAAAGGAATTTATTCAATACCGGAAACGTCTCCGCGCAGTTCGATCCGGCAATCAACAACACCTCCGCGAGCGGAATGTCATCCCACGGGTTCGCTGCTCGATCAATTCCGAAAGCCTTGTTGTTACCGGCCGCTGCCGAGACCATGCAGAGTCGCCCGTTGTAATCGACGTAACGCGTACCGAGGCCGGCGCGCGCAAACTTGCCCATCAGATAGGTCTTCTCGGTAGTGAGCGACGAGCCTGAATAAACTGCAATGGAATCTTTGCCGTGCGTGGCTTGGAGTTGTTTGAATTTCGATACTACGAGATCGAGCGCTTCATCCCATGATGCACGCTCGAAAGCGCCGTTACGTTTGATGAGTGGATGCAGGAGCCGGTCGGGATGATGAACCTGCAGGTAAGCAGTCACACCTTTCGGGCAGAGCCGCCCTTCGTTTACAGGAAAATCGTATCGTGGCTCAAACCCAACGACGTGATTGTTCTCGACCAGCAGGTTCATGCCGCACTGCACGGCGCAGTAAGGGCAATGGGTTGGCACAACCTTGTCGATTACACGGTCCGCACGCCAACCGCCGTAGGGCGCGTCATGCAAGTGCGGACCGAAGTCCTCGATGATTTTTTCGAGATGTTCGACCTTGCTCATAGGTTAATCAGCCGCGGATCAACGCGGATTCACGCAGATCAGAAAAGTCATTCTGCACCTTCTGTTCATTGTCTTATCCGGTCTATCTGCGTTAATCCGCGGCTTAGTTTCGTCAATTCGGCTTTGCCGCCTGATGTGCGGAAAGGCTGTGCCTTTCCGGCCATTGCTCTTAACTTGTTTTGGGCTACGCCCGAAAAACAATTGGGGGCGCAGCCCCAAATCAGAAAACCTACCTATCGGAAGGTCGCAGACCTTCCGCACATCAGGCGGCAAAGCCGTGCCGTAGCTTCTAGAGTCTTTGGCAGTAGTCACTCATGACCGCCTTTAATTCGCGACCCCTGAAATACACGGGCGTCTTGCTGCGGCAGATTCGCATACGCCAACCCGCGGATGACGCGCTTACAGCGCGGGCAGTAGTCCTGCCAAACGTGCCCGTCTCCCATCGCATAATCAAAGCCAAGTTTGTCAACGACGGTTTTGAGATCGTCCAGCCACATCTCGGCTACAAACTCAACGCCGCAACGCGGACAAACAGCTTGTGGCATTTCGCGTGCGCGCCTTTGATAGAGTTCGACACCAATCGACGCCGGTCGTTGAATCACGTGAAAGAGTTTGCCAAACGGCAAGTAAAACAGCGTCATGATCACAACTGCCTGATGCGACAGTGCGATAAAGGGATACATGTAGCCGTGCAACCACAGGCTCGATGCGGTCAACATCAATCCAGTGACCGAAATCGCAATCAACAGCAAGTGGGGAACGAAGTCCAGGAGAAACTGTTGCAAAGCAATCGCGCCACGATCGTGTAGGCGGCGGTGAATTGCGATGGCACATCCGGCGATAACCATGATGGCGGTGAAGTCGAGCGCGTGAAACGTAATCCAGGCAATCAGGCTGCGCCCGTCCATAACGTTCAGCGGAAACCCGAACACATAAGCGCGGTAACCTCGATCGCCTTCCAACTCAAAGTGGACCCAGCCAAACACCAGCGGGAAAGTAATCAACGCCGAGATCACGCAGCCCCACATGATCAACTGATGCATCAACCAACGCGAGAAACCGCGGCGAAAGATAAAGCGTTGGGCTACCAGACTACCCGCCATGGTCTTCGCCGCGCTCGTCGTGTTTTCCAGCAGCTTCGTGCGATCTCGGAATAATTGCCACCCTCGCCGCCAATAGACGCGGGTTGCCGGGCGCTGTAGCCAGATGGCGTAACGAAACACAACAGCGCCGAACGCAACAACGCTCGCCACGGTGTAGCCGAAAAGGGCTGCATCGTAGTGTTCGAGATTGCGCGATCCGACAACGATGAGCAGTGTAAGGAATGCCGACGCCGAGAGGGCGAACAAGACCGCCGGACGTTTAGTCTGCACACTACTCTTCATGGTTTGCATGTAAAGCTTCAGTCTGCCGCGCAGCTTTTTTGGGCGGGTCCTCGCTAAGCGAACGACTAATCTACCGGCGGTTTGAATAGAGTATCACGCCCGTCAACTTGGATCTGTTATTGGGTAAAACAAAATTGTTGATACCTATTCCGAAGTTCCGTCGGGTGCAACGCATGTGCCGGGACTCGAAGAATTCATTCGGTGATAACCCAGCGCGTCCGTGTGGAAAGCCGCAAAAGGGCCATCTATTCAACCGGTGTAGGTTGGGAAAAGTCCCCAGCTTCTGTGGGAAAGGCCGCACTGTTTGGTTTGCGGGGCGTGATCGCGTATCCGAATCCTCGAATGATCAGATTGCATGACAGGCATACGCGTTGCAGCCGACTCAGTTTAGGAGGTAACGAACGATGCGAATTGATAAAGGCAAATTCTTGCTGTTAGCAATTATGTTGGTAACGATCACCATCTTCGTGATGGCTGGCCCCTCAAGTGCCCAAACAAGGTCTCGGGCCGCAATCGCCCCAGCGCCGTCGGTGACTAAGCAACCGCTATACACGGATTACAAGGGCGTGCGCCTTGGGATGACAGTGGCTGAAGTGCGAGGCAAACTCGGCGCTCCGGCATACATGGACAATGAACTGGACTATTTTGCTTTGTCGGTCACCGAAACGGCGCAGATTGTCTACGACGCAACGCGGAAAGTGAAAACCATCTCGGTTGATTATCAGAATGGAACCGGTGCGCCGGAGCCGGCGGCGGTTGTTGGTGTCGATCTTGAAACCAAAGCTAACGGATCGCTTTACAGACAGGTGCGGTACGACAGCCTTAAGTTTTGGGTCTCGTACAGCCGCATAGCTGGTCCCACGAGCATCGTGACCATCACGATCCAGAAAATATAAATGCGGATCGCGGACTGACACCTGGGCGGGTTTCTCAGCCGACGCCATTGGATTGCCACTGTTTGGACCGCCAACGGCGTTCCGCTCGTCCTGCCCTTAGCCGCTCGGATCGAATGATTGGCGACTTGTCCTGGCTTTACCAACGCGTGCTGCGTCAATCTTCGTCCCCATCAAAGCAAGTAAAGCAAACACGCTTGAACGCCTCGTATCCGATTAGCTCGACTTCAGGAGCCAGGTGATCAGGCTTGACTGGCTCTTCGCGAAGCAGGTCTGTACTTAGGTATTTTTTGTTGTCGTCGGGAAATACTGTCGTCACAACGGCTTCGTTGGCCATCTCGTTCTGGACCATCAACGCGCCGAGAAAATTTGCCCCGGATGAAATCCCGACCGCGAGTCCCAGGCTGGACGCAAGTTTCTGGGCCATGAGAATCGCATCCCCATCGCTTACGCTCACTACCGGATCAAGTTCTTCAAGTTTCAGAATCGAAGGGATGAACTCATCAGAGATACCCTGGATGCGGTGTTGCCCGAGCTTATGTCCAATCGAGAGTGTCGGAGATTCGGCAGGCTGCAGCGGATGGAGTTTCATGCTCGGGTTATGCTCACGAAAGAATCTGCCCGCGCCCATGATAGTCCCGCCGGTGCCTACGCCGGCCACGAAGGCGTCGGGTTTGAGCGAATGAGACGCGAGCTGCCACCAGATCTCAGGAGCCGTGGTCTTTTCATGTGCCTCTGCGTTTGCCTCATTGGCGAACTGCGCCGGCAAGAAGACTCGAGGCGTGTGCCTCGCCATCTCTTCAGTCATGCGAATGCTTCCGATAAATCCACCCTCATCGCGTCGAACACGCACGACCTTTGCTCCCAGACTCTTGATTAAGGCGACCCGTTCCTCACTCATCCAATCGGGCATGAAGATGACCACCGGGTGGCCCAACGCCCTGCCGATCGCAGCGAACGAAATTCCGGTATTGCCGCTGGTCGCTTCAGCAATGGTGTCGCCTGGTTGAATGTGACCCTCCTGGTATGCGCGCTTGAGAATGTGAAAGGCCATCCGATCCTTGATGCTGCCGGTCATGTTGAGGTGCTCGGCTTTGGCGTAGATGACACGTTCGGTTCCGCGAAACGCGAAGCGAATGGCCAGCAACGGCGTATTGCCGATCATGTGCTTCAACTGTTTGAAACGCGATGGTGTTTTGCGGATGGAGAGCGATGAGGCCGCGGAATCGCACTGTTTGATTAAAGCAATGACTTCGTTCTGCATGGAAGCTCGGTTTGGGGCTGCGATCTCCTTCGATGTTTCGGCAAGTAAATAACCAGCAATAAGCCGGTGTTAACTCTGTTGAAGTGGAGCAATACCTATTCCGAAAGGTTGTTGAAAGAACTGTTGAGTTTATGGAGCACTCCGCAGGGCCCCAGCTCAGACTGCGGTGTTTCTCGCGATTTTTGGGAAACTTTCCGCAGCACCGGCTGGGGCTCGTCTGTTTCAACGAACTAAACGCAGGCAAATGAAAGATGGTCTACGGCACATGCGTTGCACTTTGTGGGTATCAGAGGACTGGCGAAGATACGCCAGATTCATTCAAAGGAGATCATCATGAAGAGTTTTGTATTGTTCATCGCACTTCTTTGTGCCGTAACACTGGGCAGCAGTTTGACGTCACCTGTTATCAATGCGGCCAGTGCTGCAAAGAAGGAACGGGCGATGACGACATTCAACGATCCGGTCAAGCTTATGGGGATAACGCTGAAAGGTGACTACTTATTCGTCCATGACGACGAAGCGATGGCGCGCGGAGAATCATGCACCTTCGTTTATAAGGGCGAGGCTGAAACACCCAGGAAGCTGGTTGTTTCTTTCCATTGCATACCGATCGTGAGAGACAAAGTCGCTTACTTTACGACGCGAAGCGTGATGGCTGAAGGCGAACAAGAATTGAAAGAATACCAGTTTGCCGGCAGCACTGAAGCTCATATGGTGCCCTGGCATCGGCACGCAGAACACTTCACGATTGCGACCCCGTAATTAGGCAAACAGCTTTTGGAGTGCGGCGGCTGGACGCGCGCTCGCTATCACGCAGAGGTAACTGCGGCTGCATATTCAGCGACTTACGCGAAACGTTGCTCTTGTCCTTTGCCGGACACACTTCGACGCACAGCCGGCAGCCGGTGCAGTCTTCAACCGCGACTTGAATTGTGTATCGCTTGTCCGGAAGTTCACGCCATTTGGCGGGTATGTGATTGAAGCCTTGCGGCGCCAACGCGAGATCGCTTTCGTCACACACCTTGGCGCGAATTGTTGCGTGAGGACAGACCAGCATGCACTTTCCACATGCGATGCAGAGGTCCGGCTCCCACACCGGAACGTCTTGCGCGATGTTGCGCTTCTCCCATTGCGACGTACCGACCGGATATGTTCCGTCAACCGGAAACATGCTCACCGGCAATTGATCGCCGCGTCCGGCGATGATCTCGGCAGTAACGTTCCGGACAAATTCCGGAGCGTGCTGCGAAACAACGGATGGTATGCCGGCGGTGGTGGTTGGAAATTGCGGAACGGAAACCTCGTGCAGGTGCGCAAGCGCCGCATCGACAGCCGCGAAGTTTTGCCGCACCACCGGCTCGCCGCGTTCGCCGTAAGTCTTACGAATCGACTCTTTGATCCTGGCAATAGCGTCATCCGGAGGCAGCACGCCACTAATCGCGAAGAAGGAGGTCTACATAATTGTATTAACCCGATTGCCGAGTTGTTTCTCCCTGGCGACCGCATAAGCGTCGATCGTGTAGACCTTGATCTGTTTGCCAATGATCTGTTCCTGGACCGAACGTGGCAGATGATCCCAAACCTCTTCGTGTGAGTAAGGGCTGTTGAGCAGCAGCGTAGCTCCGGCCTCCGCAGCCTCCAGAACATCGTAGGAGCTCAGGAATTTGATATGTGTCTTAGCAGATCTGAGACCCCGGAGGATGTTGGAACTAATTTGTGTCGACGGAAGAGAGGGCCGCTAAACAATTCGGCCGCAGGCGGCCGGGGGGGAAAACCGCCTACGGACGAGATAGCAGCCCAGTAAGAATTAGCTGCCCAATGATCAGGCTGGCCGCGCGTGTCGACGCAGCGGGGATAATACTGACGACAACAGGAACAGAATCCCTGGAGCCGCTACAAGTGCGAAATAGGGGCCTCGTGGGAACGTGCCGCGCTCCAGGAAATTCCAAACGTAGAAGGCAATAAGAGAGCCTATAGTGATAGCTCCTCCGAGTCCCTTTCGGAACCAGGCGACAATGAGGCCTACGATCACACCACCTGGCCACAAAACCAGGCCCAGCCATTCTGCTGCTGTGGGCCTGACTCCAGAGCCACTGAAGAGGTCACCGAAGATGAAGGCGAGAACAAACAGAATGCTCGCGACGCTCCAGATCCTGGCTACCCAGTTCAGTGCTTTTGATTCCGGTGTCTCAGTCATCGTTTTCTTCCTCTGACGCATTCACCTTAACCTCATTGTTTAACTGTCGATCATACCGGCAGTGGAGCTGGTGCTGTTGTCTCTACATTACCTTCACTTCGATCTGACGCGGTATCGCCGCCTTGTTCTTTGGCAGCGTTACCGTTAGCATTCCCTCCTTGAACCCGGCAACGACCTTGCTGCCCTCGACGAATGCCGGCAGCGTGAACATCCTCATGAACTCGCCATACTTGCGCTCGACGCGGTGATAGTTTTCGCGATCGACCGTTTCTTCAAACTTGCGCTCGCCGCGCAAGGTCAGCAGATTGTTTTCCAGCGTTATGTGAACGTCTTCTTTGCGCATCGCCGGTAGCTCCATCTTGAGCACGATCTCCTTGTCGGTCTCATAGATGTCGCAAGATGGTGTCCAGGCTGCGGACGGCCAATGCTTCTCAAACGTCGGCGCAAACGAACGGAACATTTCGAATGGTAAGATGCCCATATTGGGGGAAATGAAAGTTTCGGGCGTCATAACTGACCTCCTTTCTCACGAATTTAGTGCGCACTCAGGTTTGGACTAGCCCCTCCCGAGCAACGTTGCGTTGAGATGTCGAGGATTACGCGCGAACAAGCCAGGTCGAGCCGAAGTTGGGAGGCCGAAGCTAATTAGTGCAATAGCCGCGGTTGCTGTTTTAACCTCCGCGGGCCGGTTTTAGGCGACTGCTCGTGTCGCGCGCTGCTCCTCGATTTCCTTGATCTTGGTGCGAAGCCAGTCCCTTATTTTTAGCTCCAACTTTGCTTCGTTATCCTCAGTTTCGAGGTCTTCGATCGTCTCCCCTGCCTCATTTAAGCGAATGTGATGACAGGGTACTTCGGTCGCCCGATCCTCGGGACTGACAAAATCGAGCAAATGGCATTCGCTGCACGGATGGGCGCGGTAGGGGTAACCGTAATTGATACAGGTCAGGGAGTCCTGGAAGGCTGATGTTGGTTTCCACGGTGTGCGGACTGACCGTCCGTATCCGCCTTTCTCAATGAAAGCAAGTTCCTCCTTGAGTAAGTCGAGAATGTCGCGATCGTCTTTTGCCATGGTGCAACCTCCATTTCTCCCTGGCCTGAGTTAGCAGCCTGCCGCTGCTTTTGCCGAGTAAATCTTCTTGTCCAACTGCGATGCTGAAAACTGCAAGACATATGCCGAGCGAATCTTCCTGAAGTGCTAGTGAAGTTGATGGCGAAGGCTCCGACCTGCGAAAACTTCCGCAGACACTTGCGAGAAACTGCTCAGTCGGGCGTTCTCTGGTCCCGGCTTGATTGACTGGCACGCCGCGATGCAGCCAAATCCACAACGAAGCCATCGGCACATTCATTGCCTCTACAATCGCTTAGTAAAAGGGTAGGCCGATGGAGGGAGATGGTCAAGAACGGCCACCGCTGGAAATAAGAACTGATGGTATTGGTCCCAATTTCAATCGGGACAAAGTTAGAGCTAGCCTATGTGTGTTAACGCACAGACGAGGGCAATAGATGAATGAAATTGAAGAATTGCACGTCTTTCTTCATCACTGAAAATGATGTTTAATGACTATTGACATCCGGTTGAAATGGGGCGATGCTGTGGGCGCTTTAGTCCTGTTCGCCCTGGCTTTTAGCATTCCAAACTCAATTCGTTCCACTGATCCCGCTTGAAGTTCTGACGGATCATTCACAAGGGGGTTTTTATCGTTTTTCGCTGGCCGCGGCTTTCGGCCGCAGAACACTGGAGGCCAAGAGTTGAATCCAAAGAGAACCATCAAAGCATTGCTCGTCTTCGTCGCGCTTGTCTCAGCAGTGATGTGGCTCGCAGCCGGCAGTTCGTCTCAATCAGTTAAGCCTGCTCAAACTCAAACCAAACCGGCAACCCACAACGCGGCGGATTACCTCGGCACCGACACGTGCAAGGAGTGCCACGAGGACCAGTTCAAGGCCTTCTCGCATACTTCACACGCGCAGCTTTCGAAGATTAAGAGTTGGAAAGATAAGGCCACTGGCTGCGAGGGTTGCCATGGGCCAGGCAAGGCGCACGTGGAGGAAGGCGATCCGGCGAAGATAATCTCCTTCAAAAACAAGTCGTCCAAAGAGACTTCTGAGACTTGCTTGACTTGTCATGCCGGCAAGGAGGAACACAATAACTTCCGCCGTGGAGAACACTGGCGCAACGACATTGGTTGCGCCGATTGCCATGCGGCCCATGCCAGCCCCGGCGGAAAAAATCTGGCCAGCTCAATCACTTTTGTCTCGCCGGGAAACGCAGAGAAGCCGGCCTTCGAGCACGCGAAGATGCTTAAGACAACCGAACCGCAGCTATGCCTGAGTTGCCATTCGGAAGTGAAGCATCAGTTTAATCTTCCGTTTCACCATAAGGTTCTGGAAGGCGCAATGCGTTGCAGCGATTGTCACAATCCTCATGGCGGCTTCGAACTTAAACAAACAAGGCTGGCAACAGGTGCTGACGCGGCTTGTATCAAGTGTCACGCCGACAAACAGGGCCCGTTCGTCTATGAGCACGCGCCCGTCAAGACGGAAGGCTGCGTTGCGTGCCATACGCCCCACGGTTCCGCCAATCCACGCTTGTTGATCACCAGCCGGGTTGGGCAGCTCTGCCTGACGTGCCACAGTGCCGCGCACGGGGTAGGAGCTGAAGAGCCGGCCGGGCCGCAGCACAACCAAAATGCTCAGTATGCCAACTGCACAAATTGTCACGTGAAGATCCATGGCTCGAGATCCAGTCCTGTCTTCTTCAGATAGCGGCCGGCATATGACGACTGATTGAGAGGATTCCGCGATGAACAGCAAAATCAAATATAGTTTAGGCAACTGGGCGGGATTCGTGCTGGCGTTGTTTTTAATCCCAGCTTTCGCGTTAGCGCAGCAGCCATCGGCAAGTCCAAAGAGCCCCGAAGAATCAAAGACGCCTGCTCCGGTCGCGGCCGGCGAAGACGCGGGTGACTACACTGTGACCTCAAGCATTGAGATTGGATACCGCGGCCTCAGTATCGATGGAGATCATAATAAGTACCAAAGTGATCTCAATTACAAGGCTGGCCCACGTTTGTTCGACAGCACTTTTTTGGCGAAGTCGAAGAACGGCAAAGGGGGTGTCTTTGATACCTTTCTTATAACTTCAACGGGCTGGGGTGCAGATCCGCAGGGCAATGTGCGGCTAACTATGGAGAAGCCCGAGTGGTATCGCTTCGATGCGACCTATCGACGCTTCAAATACTTCCGTTTTCTAAATACGTTTGCAAACCCAAACTGGATATTCAGTCCCGCAACTTTCAGCCGCCCGCCTAATCCGGTCACCGGCCAGCACGGTTACAACACGCGCGTCCATCTGGGCGATTTCGACCTGACAATTCTGCCGAAACACGAGCGCATTCGTTTCAATTTAGGGTTTTCTCCAGAGCGGTACAGTGGTCCAGCCTTCACGAATTACCACGCCGGCGGCAACGAGTTCATGCTGTTGTCGGAATTAAAGTCGCGCGCCAACGATTTCCGAGTCGGCGCTGATGGGAAGCTTGGGCCAGTTGCGTTTTCCTTTCTCCAGGGCTTCCGCCGTTCCAGAGACGATAGCTTTATCGATCTCGGGACGACGCCGGGGATTAACCTGAACCCTGCGGCCGCTTCGCTCACGACGTTCAGTCGCGAAGAGCCATCTCGTGGCCGGGTCAACTACACACGTCTGAGCCTGCACACACTGGTCGCTGACAGGCTCGACATTACCGGGCGTGTCATCTACAGCAAGGCTACGTCCGACTTCAACACTGCAGAAAACTTTACCGGTCGCAACTGGAACCCGAGGATTACCGGATTCCCACCAACTCCGCCGGGAGCCACACCCAACATTCTTAATCTGGGGCAGTACATTCTCAGCGGCAGCTCTGAGCGTCCGAATACGCTTTTCGATCTGGGATTAACCTACCGCGCTACCGACAAGCTGCGTATTTCGAATACATTTCGGGCTGAGAAATTTGAGATCGACGGGGCTGCGGTATTCAGTGATTTTTTCTCTGTTACTCGCGGCGCCACAACCAACACTATAGGCTTCACCGGTCGCAACGTTAATACTTTTACAGGCTACCGCAAGTACCAGAACACGATCGAAGCGGACTACCAGTTTAATCCCCGTTACTCCTTTCACGTTGGTTATCGTTTCGCCGCGAGACGTATCGAGGAGGCCATTAGCGGATTTAATCTTGGCACAAACGCACCGGCTGCGATCCCGTCCGAAAGACATATCGAGCACAATCATACTAATGTGTTCCTCGGGGGCTTTAAAGCTCGGCCGGCGTCCGATTGGACCATCTATTTCGACGCCGAACACGGGACTGCAGACAATGTCTTTACACGTATTGGCAACTACAACTTCACGAACATTCGTGCGAAAAGCAGATACAAGCCGAGCCGCACCCTGACTTTCAACCTGGCGCTGATTACCAAGAACAACTCTAATCCTTCCGAGATCGCCAGCATTTCCCTGCAGGACTTCGGCGTGGACGTGAAATCGCGCATATTCACTTCGTCGGTTGATTGGACGCCAAACTCAAGATTCTACTTAAGCACCGGCTACAACTATCATTGGATTAGCAGCGACGCCGTTATCGAGTATTTTTTCAATAGTGTGCAGCACCCGCTGGGTCGCAGCCAGTATTACTCCAGAAACAATTTCTTCTATGTCGATTCGGTTGCCCAGATTGTCCCGCGCGTGACGCTCTACACGTCATATCGAGTCAATAAAGACAACGGGCAGGGAGACCGCCTTGCGGATCCGACCGGAACACCCGGAACACTGATCGCGTCGTATCCAATGACCTTTCAATCGCCTGAAGCGCGGCTGGCGATTAGACTTCATCACAGGCTCGATTGGAACATTGGATACCAGTATTACAACTATAACGAGAGCACGCTGGTCGGCCCCAGGCCACAGAATTATCACGCGCACTTGCCGTACACATCGTTGCGCGTGTACTTCGGTCGCAGAGAGTAACAACTGGTTCCTTTAGCCAAACCTCCAGCCTGGATGTTAACCATGGCTG
>JALZOO010000335.1 GCA_030913905.1 Acidobacteriota bacterium | reverse complement strand
CAGCATAGAAGAGTTCGAAGCGGGTACTTCAAAAACGGTTTTGGTTGGGGCCCTGCCCGCGCTGTGTAATCTGCGTAATCTGCGGATGAATTCCTATTCCCCTAATGCTGCATACTTAAACAACCGGAAACGATAACGCTGCTGGTCGCGAATCCTCTTTGCTATCACACCGTGCAGGTTGTCGTCCCAGGTCGTGTACTGCTCGATGAAGCGATCAGACGCAGCCTTGTCGCCCTGATACTGCACGTCTAAAACTTTCTTCAGCAGCTTACCTACCACGTCGTGATACTTATCGTAGTGAATTCGTAGCAGCTTCGTACTCGGATCAAACGTCAGTAGCCCGTTTTCCATAAAGAAATTCCACTGCATCAGTTGCATGGTGTTGTAGGGCTGATCGCGGCGAGGCTTGTTGTTCTGCAACACGCGCAAGATTCCGCCGGCATAAACGCTGCGAAGTTGCGTATCCGTGTAGTAATTTTGCTTTCGCAGGGCTTCGGCGACGAACAACGACACGAGATCGGCTTTCATCTCTTCCATGGCGCTGGCGTTTTCCTGTAGCGCTTCATCGAGATCGCGATCATCTTTTGTGCGATCCACGCCCAGATAGTGACCCACCTCGTGCCAGAGCGTGCGATAGAAGTTGCCGTCGGGTGTCAGGTCCTTCGCCTGGTCTGGTCCCAATGCCGCGTGCAAATTGCCCGACGTAGATTCGAAGATGTTCGGATCGCGCATGATGTTCGTGCGCAGCAGAATAATGCGGCCGTACCGCCGCGCCAGGTAACTTTCATTCGGCAATATCGTGGCCGTGTTACCGCCGCGCGACTGGGCAAAGTCTGCCGCCACATCGTAAACGCCGACCGGGATATCTTCCCGAACCTTCTTGTGATGATCGTAAGGTAGCGAATCCTCGAGCGCCTGCAATCCTTTCATCGCCTGCCGCAGGGCCGTCGTCTCCTGTTGCCGCGTGCTGAGCACATTGAAAGCGAAAAAGGTTTTCACTCCGTAGAGTTCATCGTCGTAGGTTTCGTAAGAACCGATTTGCCCGTTGAGATTCTTGAAGCGGCCAGTTACCCACGCCGCATCGCCCGATTCATAATCGTCCGACAACAAATCGCGAGCGCGGTTTCGTAAATAACGGGCAAACTCCTCGTCGTCCTTCTCGACCATATCAGCAGCTTCGTTCAGCAAGCCGTGGGCTTTGATTAACTCGTCGGCATAGGCCACCGAATACGGAACGGCATAAAAAGCCTCGCCGGCTCTCGGCACTCTCGCGCGCGACCCGCGGCGAAGTGTTGCTCCAGCCAACTCCGATAGGTTGGACTGAAGTGTCGGATGCAGCGTCGCGAGCACCGGGTATTTTTTCAAGGTTGACAGGTCCGCAGCCAGATTTTCAGGCGTCGTACGTCGCACGACTGTGCGCAACCCCAGAATCTCATCGCGTCGCTGGGGATGAGCTGCGAGAAACGCTTCAATCTCTTCCTTCGTCACGCCCCACGGATAAACATTCTTCCCGGGTTTCACTTCATCAACGGGCAGGAAAGGTTCGCGCTTGTTTTCCAGGGTGGTAGCAATGGGGCCCTGATTGAGGCGGTACAAGGTAAGCAGGTTCTGCGTCGCCGGCTTCGAACCCGTGCGCTTATCGAGTTGAACAAGATCCTGATGAGACTTCCGTGCCTGTGGGTGGCGCTGCTGCTCGTACAGTAACTGAAAGATCTTCCCGACTTCGATCAGCTTCGACACGGCACCACGCTCGCCGGGAGTCAAGTGTGACAGGTCGGGCGCCAGACGTATCGTCTGCGTCTTGTCGATGATTGGCTGGCTCTTCTCGAGCGGCCAATATCCGGGAGGCAATTCGCTTCGTGAACTCATGCGTGATCCAGTTTGGGCGAATGCGAAAATGCAAACGCTGGAAAACAGCAGAAAGAGTAACAACAGTCTGTTCATGACCCACCTCAAGCAGTCGGAATTTGTTTTTGACATCTTACCTAATACCACGCATTAATCCACATCGCGGGTGAGCCGCCCGTAGCACAAACTTTAGTTTGCGTAGTCTTTCCCATAACGGCGCAAACTAAAGTTTGCACTACAAATGCCCATTGCATGTGTCTGGCTTTTCTTGCGCGCATTCGTCGGTAAGATTCTGCGCAATAAAAATGTGGGGCCAGTTTCCGCGCATTGTCGCGGTTTTTGGTTCGGCATCCAGGTTGCCAATTACCCTGCGCATGTTTGAACAATCGGTACCAATCTCTTCAGCGTCTCCTGGCTACCCACTTTACACCGGCGACCGTCTGGCTTCGCTCGGTCCACCGCTTCCCCACACAACCGCGGAACCTGCGAGCGGTATCCTCGATGGCTTAAGGCGCCGTTGGTTGCGTGAGCGCCGGCGCCGCAAGGTTGGTCGCGCCTACGACATGGCTATGGAGATAGCGCGCGTATTACCGCGCGACGCGCGAGTGCTTGACGTCGGCTGCGGCAACGGCTTTATCGCTCACCATCTTTCAGCCTTGCTCGGTCAGGCCGTGTTGGGGATTGATCTGGAATATGGAACCGAAGCGCCGATCAATTATCGTTGCTTTGATGGGAATCAATTTCCGGTGGAAAGCCAGTCGGTAGACGCCGTACTGCTTTGTTATGTTCTGCACCATGCGCAGAACCTCGAGTCGACGTTGATGGAGTTACGCCGTGTGTTAGTTGAAGGCGGCATTGCGGTTGTGTTTGAGGACGTACCGGAGCGTTGGTGGGACCGCCTGGTGTGTTTGATTCACGATCGCCAGTGGCGCAATCGCACCGGCCCTTGCACGTTTCGAGATGCGCGCGAGTGGCGAACTGTCTTCAATGACGCTGGCTTTGAAGTAATGCAGGAACGTCAACTGTCACGTTGGCGCAATCTAGCGCATCCGGTTAGTCGACGGTTTTATGCGCTGAGGGCCAGAGACGAAGTGAACCGTCACATGAGGCCGATCTGACGGTTCATTCTCATGAAGTCGAAATTGTTCCACGCCTCTACAATTTTCCCGTCGCGTATTCGCACAATGCACAGGCCGTCGAAGTCGACCGGCGCGTTGCTCGCGGCAATGCCGAGATGATCGCCTGAGTGTTTGCCTCGGACAGAACAGCGCGCAGCCACTTTGTCTCCTTCAGCGATCATGTCTTCGACCACTACTTCGATATCAGGAAACGCACCGCGGAAAGTCTGATGGAAAGGTTTGAATCCGAATGCACCTTTGATTGGATTACTCGGATCGTCAGACAAACCATGAACGATGCCGTCGGCGGAAAGCATTTCATCGATCGCCTCAGCGCGTCCCTTGTTCCACACTTCATCAAACCAGCGTTGCAATAGGGCTTTATTTTCTTCCGACATCTCTTCGCTCCCCTCTTATGCATCGATGCGATCCCATGGACCCCAAATGGCGAAGGTCATTCCGGGATACTGCAGATTCACAAACAACGTCCGGCCATCAGGACTGAACGTCACCCCTGCGAACTCTTTGGTCTCGAATCCCGGCAAAATATTCTTCGCCAGATCGAAGACTTGTCCTTGAGGACTCAAAACTTTCAGGTAGCTTCGCCGATCATTATCCTCGCAAATGATCAGGTTACTGCCGGCGAGGCAGAGATTGTCTGGCATGCTTAGAAGTGACGAATCAGAAGGTTCGAATAGCAGAGTGAGCTGTCCCTGATCCTTACCGGTTGGAACGTATTGCCACACCTGCCCCAACTTCGCGTCTCCGCCACTTGTAGATGTGAAGTAAATTCGTCCGTTTCCGTAAACACATCCTTCGAGCCGATCGAACGTCGCAGCCCCTGCAGCGATACCCTGTTTGTAAACAGCGAGTCTATCGAGCTCCGCTTCAGGTGGATCAGGATTTGGGATATCTACCCAGCTAACCGGTAACGCATCGCCAACTTTTTGCCGCGTTCGCGTATCGAATTTCGGCCGTCCTTCGATGGCCAGCATTTGTA
>JALZOO010000319.1 GCA_030913905.1 Acidobacteriota bacterium | reverse complement strand
AGCCATAGCGCAGTGCGCTACAAGATCAAGGGCCATTCAGCTTTGGTGGTCCAGGCGGGAACGGCTACTTCAACTCGCGGTCGCGGTGAGGCAAACTCATTCAACATAATTCGCGTTTACCGACCCGACATTTCGGTGGAGCGATTCGAGTGGCAACCAGCTTCAGGCGAGTTTGCGCTGGCGACGGCAGAACACTTCAAACATACGGCGGATGGCTG
This sequence comes from Acidobacteriota bacterium, assembly GCA_030913905.1. GTDB lineage: Bacteria > Acidobacteriota > Blastocatellia > Pyrinomonadales > Pyrinomonadaceae > PSRF01. Next base: position 2,014 of record JALZOO010000319.1, on the reverse strand, counting down.
GGCCCGCCTCTAATCAGTTCGTGGCAAAAAACCTACACCCAGATGACTATCCCGGCTGGCATTTGCTTGTCGGGTTTCTGTTCTTCGTCGGCATGACGGTGATGCTGGCTGCGATTGCCGAAGATGTCGTAACAGGTGACCCGTTGACTGTTGTTGATGCGCAACTGAGCGGGTGGCTGCACGCGCACTCAACTCCTCTGCTAACCACACTGTTCGCTCGAGTCACGTTATTGGGTTCGACGCTGTTAGCCGGCATGATCGCTGGGCTTGTCGCGCTTTACATGCTTAGGCGGCGCCAGCTCTATTGGTTCTGCGCATTCGTATTGTCGGTTTACGGCGGCATGATACTGAACCGACTTCTGAAGTACGCCTTCCAACGCGCTCGCCCCCGTTTTGACGATCCAGTTTTCTCATTCACCGGCTACAGCTTTCCCAGCGGCCACACTATGACGGCGACAGTTGTCTACGGAGCGATAGCCGTAGTCGTGTTTACCAGAAACAAGAACCGCGCCTTCCGCATGGTAGTAATTGCTTGTGCAGCTTTGCTGATCGGATTGGTGGGATTCAGTCGTATTTATCTTGGCGCTCATTACCTGAGCGATGTGCTGGGCGCTATCGCCGAAGGTCTCGCCTGGCTGTCGCTGTGCTTCACCGGCGTATATTTCCTGTGGCGACGACATCACCGCCGCAGCCGCAACAGCAAGACCTAAAGAGAAATGCACCGAACGACGCAAGTCAAGAAGTTCAGAGCTCAAGCTTTGGCGTGCCTGTGCAGCCCAAAGACACCTAAACGTTGAACTCTGAACTACCCGCGCCTACCTCGCTGTGAATTATTTCCGCACAAAGGAATTTTTAGGCGAATGGAAAATGAGGCACTGCGCTCGTAGTCTTAACACATCGCAAAGCGGCGGTCTTGGCTAAAAAGTGCTGTAAAATTGGTGTTTTCAACGGTAGGACCGATTGCTGGTACATCTGTTGCTCTGAGGGAGGCACACGCCCTGCCCCTGAATTGGATTTTCGGCGGACTGTTTCGCAGACCGTCAGGAGGTAAGACCATGCGGCTTTGGCAGAACCCCAGGAATCTTGCAAGACAGGAAGCATTGTCACGCAATTCAGTAATCAAGATGTTACGTCACGCTCTCGAGTACGGAAGCTCGAAAACTCAGAGCGTGGCAGACCCGTCAAATCCGAGGACCAGAAATACGATCTCTATTCTGGAACGACGCTTCCGGCACATGAGTGATAATCACGATCGCGTGCGTGCACGCCTCTTGGCCTCGCAGCCAAAGCCGCTCTAGTCCGCTCCACCGTCACATCAAGTTCTTGTCCTGGTAAAGCCTCAGGACTATAATGCGGCCACAAAGTTGACCGGCTACTTGATGTCCGCATTGAGAAGTGCTGACAAATCAATCTCGATACATTCTGAATTCTCGCTAAAAAGACACAAACATGACGCGTCAGTTCACCCCCCTGCTCCTTCTCGTCCTGGTTGTCTTGACCGCGACAGGCTCGGCCCAGCAGAAACAAACAAAACAGTCGCAGCCTAAAGCGACGTCGACCGTCCAGAAAACCGGGCCCTCCATCTCACTCGCATCAACACCGGAACAGGAAATAGTCGATGAAATAAATCTTGCCCGTTCCAATCCTCTGCAGTATTCCCGATACGTAGCGGATTTTAGGCGTCAATACACGGGCAATCAGGTAAGGTTCTCTGACGGGAGTGTTCTGGTAACTAACGAAGGTGTCGCCGCAGTCGACGAGGCTATAGAGTTCTTACGCCTGGCGAAACCAGAGGCAGCCTTCGAAGTGCGTGCCGGACTTGGCATGGCGGCCAGAACTCACCTTGAAGATCTGATAAAGACTGGAAGAACAGGCCACAAGGGCTCAGATGGAAGTAGTGCCGAAGATCGTTTTAGTCGATTCGGAACCTGGAGTGATTCAGTCGGAGAAAACATCGTCTACCACAGCCGAAGCGCTCGCGAGAATGTCATTTCGCTGCTAATTGACGATGGCG
>JALZOO010000290.1 GCA_030913905.1 Acidobacteriota bacterium | reverse complement strand
CGGCAAACCCATGCCAGGGTTGGTAATGAAGAATGTGAAGCCCTATTTAGAAAAGTACCTGGAGTTCAAAAGGACCCGGGAGTAAGCGCCAGTGTATTTAAAGTCGTGTCTTTAAAGTAACGTTGCGTGGATGCGCCATTACCATTCAAGGAAGAAGGAACAATCCTGGCTGCGCCTAGTAGCTCCGCGACTTCAATTCTCTCACACGTACTTTGGGCCATCTAGGGATACACGGGCCTGGTTACGTCTATCTGGGCGGACAGATGCTGGCGATTCTGAATGATGGAGTTAACTGGGTGCATCAGGACCCGGTGACGAAGAGTCAGCGGATCACCAACAGTGCGGGCACAGTAACGAGCACGATTGACCTCGACCCATGGGGCGGCGAGACAGCGCGGAGTTCCAACGCTGCATTTCAACCACACAAGTACACGACGTACGAGCGCGATGCCAACGGTGGCGATGAAGCGATGATGCGCCGCTATCAATCCAACTGGACCCGCTTCTCCCAGCCCGATCCATATGACGGCAGCTACGACGGAACTGATCCTCAGTCATTCAATCGCTACAGCTATGTGCAGAATGATCCGGTCAACTTTGTCGATCCGAGTGGGTTGAATATGGCCGGGCATGGATTCTGCTACCTCGTTCCAGTCGGAACAGATCGGACTGGTGAGATTGTTGTGTATGAACAGCGATGTGTTTTCTGGGGTAGCGGTGGTGGTCCAATTAGTGGGGGCCGCGGACCGGGTGTCGAACCTGGTGGCGGTGGCGGTGGTCGGCAGGAACCTGCGAAGCCGAGCCATGATCGAGATGGTAGAACAGACTGCCAGCGATTTGTTGCGGCGGTAGGGGTGATTGCCAATAATTCCACGTCCAACCGAGGATTTCTAGACGAACTGGCAAGACAATTTACTTCGGCAAACGATAGTAGCGGCAAAGAGATGTTCGAAAATTCTGACAGCATGGTGCTGCCCCCCAGACTCGGTGCAAACATGTTAGATTCTGGCTTTAAGCTAGAATTTAGGGATCCAGGTAGTAACCAGGTCCGGCACTTTGTAGGAGGGCTAATTGCTGGCTATAACTTCAACTCGAGCATACAAGCACGAGCATTCATGAATGCGCAAGAGGGGAGCTTACGGTCTACAGCTGACACCCGATTGAACAACGTTAGCACGGGTATGGGCGCAGGGCTTTATGGTAATCAACCGGGTCTCTTGCCGAAGCCTAACAGATTCAATTGGAAAAATGTTGCGGATGCCATCAGGAGGTTAGTCTGTGAGTAATAATTGTCACTCAGTCGGGAGGCCGCTACGTTGAGAACAAAGAAAGCTGTTTTAGGCGGTTTCCTGATAGCGACGGTAATCTCGACCGGCTGGTGCTGGATCGGCAAAGGAAAGATCTTTGACAATTGGGAGAGCCGGAATACGAAGTTTGGGATCAAAATTACGGCCTATGAAGAAGGCGGATGGGTTGGTGGCGCCCGCTATCTATTCGAGGCAGCACCGGTTGGCTCTGTTGATTGGCGCGAGATCATGTTGTTTCGTCATGATGATCCTGTTCCGATTCCCCATAATCAAGTCTACTTCGTAAGCGATCATGTTGGATATTGTTTTATGGGTTGGATGTATGCCGTCACGACTGATAGCGGTACTCATTGGTCTGTTTGGAATGCCGAAAGGGATTTGCCGAACTGGAAGTGCTGCAATTATGTGCTCATTCGAGAGGTGGATGTTGCGCCAGATGGTACCGGCGTTATGAAACTTAACTTCATTCCTGAGCGGCCAGGCGAAGTGCCCGAACTCTATACCAACGACTACGGGCAACATTGGGCGTCTCAATAGCTCTCCTCGAGTTCCGCAGGAACCTGCAAAGCCTAGTTTTGAAAAGGATAAGCGAACTGACTGCCAGATACTAGCCCAGACAGTTGACGATATACTGAATAGGCTAAATAGCAAGTCCGCATTCTTGGATGAATTAGCAAGAACATTTACGGCTGCCAATCACAGCGGCAGCTTCGAAATGAGGCGCAAGCAAAATATGCCTGCTAGACATCAACTTGGGTCGAGCGGGTTTCAACAGCAGTTCAAAGGACCCGCCGACCAAGTTCGGCACTACGTGGCAGGCTTTATCTTTGCTGCGCATTGGGGAAGCACTATCGCGCTTAATGAGATGAACAAGAGAGAAATACCCGGCAGAGATGATGAGGACCTCGCGCTGAACGCAGTGAGCACAAGACACGGCGCTAGCTTTATGACGTGGTCATGGCGTTTAGGAAATGCTCGTCGCAACTTGGCCAACTCGATCAGGAAAGACCTTTGTGAAAGATAGACAGCCACACATGAAAACTTTGTTGACATTTTTCCTAAGTGTAATTCTTGCTTTAGCGGTTGGCTGTGTCTCCCCGTCACCCAGATCTGGAAGAGTTATGGAAAGATGGGAGACAACGAACAAAACTTTCAAGGTGCGCGTCACTGCATACGGGGAGGAAGATTGGATCCCCGCTCCGGCGGGTGCCTACTACGTGTTCGAGTCTGCCTTCCCAGGTTCTGAAAACTGGAAGGAGATTATTAGCCTGAAGCATGACGACCCGGTCAGAATACCGCGAGAGCAGGTTCGTTTTGTAAGCGACCAGATCGGGTATGTCTTCATGGTATATCAGTATGCTGTCACAACGGATAGCGGGGTCTCATGGTCTACATGGGACATAGTAAAGGACTTGCCAAACTGGCAGAGTAACCGTACAGCTATCGAAGAAGTGCAAATCGGACCGGACGGAAACGGGATGATGACTCTCACGCCGTACACAAATGACCCGAAAATAACGAAGCTATACACGAATGATTACGGACGGCATTGGAATGTGCCCGAGAAATGACAAGCATAGAAGGCGGAAGGATGATCGTCTTTGGGTGGGGGGACACAAAGACGATTCGCGTTCAGTTCTGGGAATGGTAGCCGTGAATGAAGGCGACTCATGGAAAGAATACCTTTTGTTTGGTGTTTCTTTCTTCGACATAATGTTTCTCTCCCGAGACCGTGTCCTTACGTGCGGTTCCGCTACGCCTGATCAGCAGGGGTATACGGAAAAGAGGCATGCCGTCGTGTCGTATTCCGCAGATGGAGGACCTACTTGGTCCCTTATTTACCGAAATCCAAAGGCCAGGAAGATCAACGCACTAGCCGCCGTGGATGCCGACCATGTGTGGGCGGTGGGTGATGATGGCTTAATTCTGCGCTTGGAGTTTTCGCCGCAGAACACGACAACGGCGCGACTTGAGAGAGAAGTTCGTTGAGCCGCTGGTGGCCCTGGTCATCCAGACCTCTACGTATACAGATTCACCGCTGGCGGGTGCACCCAACGGCACAGGCTTGGCGAATTACTTCATCCGACACGAGTGACAGCGACAGATAACCCCAGACGTTGATGTTTTCGCGGCATGATTATCTGCTTCGGCAGAAGAGGTCTTCAAGCAGGAAAGCGCACTGGAAGGATGTCGAGATCAGCGATGGGTATTGATGCGCATACAAGTACGACTGCCTTGGTTAGGGAATGATTTAAGTCGAGACGAAGCTTGGTAGCCAAAAGCGAACGGAGGACGGACATCAACGCTATTGGGTGAGTCCAGTTAGCCTGCCAGACACGAACCTGCTAATGAGAAACTTAAAAATATGAGAAGTGCTGTAATGGCAAGGGCCCTCCACCTTCTTCCCAACGCCGTCAGGCGTCTGACAGAAACAACTTCAATTCGGGTTCACTTTCAGACATTCGGACCATTCGGTCGAACCGGAAACCAATCTTTTCCAACAAGCTAATTGAGGCGGCATTGTCCGGATTTGTAATCGCGGCAATTCGTTTTATTCCCAGCACGCTTCGTCCATACGCGAGGGTTGCGGCTGTCGACTCGACAGCATAGCCCTTCGACCAAAATCTCGGCAGGAACGCGAACCCAACGTCAACGTCTTCCAACGTGTCTCTTTTCAACAAGCCACAGATTCCGATTGGGACGCCTGTTTCTTTCAGTTCCACGCGATAAAGCCCGAACCCGAAACGCTCATAACTTGCCATAGGTCCTGTCTGGATATACCGCACGGCGTCCTCCTCGTTTCTGACTCCCTTGTCGCCAATGTATTGCAGAAAGGAGGGCTCGTTGAGCAGCCCGAGAATGAAGCTTGCGTCGTCAGCGTTGAGTTGTCGCAGGACCAAACGTTCTGTTTCAAGTATCTTCAAAGCCGTGTCTCAAAAATGGAAAGGCCAGGGTTGCGACGCTACGCTTTGCTGTGACTGTAGCCCGGCCTTTCAAGGCCGGGGGTGTGGGCATCCATATCGCCCGGCGTCGCGTCAGCGATGCTATGAGCAATTCGCCCGTTTCATTCCGTCGCAATGCGACGGATACCAAGAGGGTCGCCGTCAACACCCGGCCTTGAAAGGCCGGGCTAAAGTCAGTTCGACGCTACGCGTCGATCCGCCGAACTTCTATTTCTTGTAAATGTAGTAAACGACGCCTGCGTAGTCGTCAGTAACTAAGAAGGCATCGGCGCCGACGCTCAGGATGTCTACCGGGCGCCCAAAGATTTTGTCGCCGGCCAGGAACCCAGTAACAAAATCCTGAGGCTCGATTGGAGTCTTTTCACC
>JALZOO010000357.1 GCA_030913905.1 Acidobacteriota bacterium | reverse complement strand
GGTTCATTCCGCTCCGCATAAGGCAGGACGCGACGGTTCGCCGGCACATTGCCCCCGAGCGACGCCTTAGCTTCGTCTTCCGTGTTGTAGGTTTGTATTGACCCCGGGCTGGGGGGGCTGACCACGTGAACCAGTTCGAGCTTGGCATCCGCGTTGAGCAACTTCTTCACACGTTCTGGATCCTGGATGCCAGGCATTTGGACCAAAATCTGAAACGCACTCTGCGAGCCGTGCCGCTGCACCAGCGGTTCCGCAACACCGACCGCATCGAGGCGGCTCTCAATGATTCGCTTCGCTTGCTCCGTGGCCAGTTCCGCGAGAGCTCTCTGCTGGGTGGGCGGCAAGGTCCAGGTAACGGTGTTACCGCTGACGCTAGCCGTCCAGTGGGAAACATCGACCTTTTTCCTTACCTCCTCATCGACCTGTCCAACCCTTGACGGATCCGTAAGCTCCAGGACGATTCGATAGTTCCCGCTGGTTGTATCCGTTCTCACTTCCTTTACCGGGAATCCGGCAGCCTGGGCAGCAGATTGAATGGCGTTAGCATTGGTTAACGTCAGTGTTTTCAAAAACTCTTCAACCTTCACACGCATCACCAGATGCGAGCCGCCCTTGAGGTCGAGCCCTAACTTAATATTTGTAGCCAGGTTGCTTTTGATTCCGGACCAGCTCAAGTCTTGCCAGGTGGGACGATGGCGGGGCCCAATAACGATATAAAGACTTACGAGGGTAACAACGACAATAATGATAATGCGTTGAAGCAGGTTCTTCTTTTTCATTGCAGAGAAATCATCACAAGCGCAAATTCAGTCAGACTATTTCTTCTCTTCGCCCTCGATGCCTGCTATGGCAGAGCGCGCGATTTCGAGAATTGATTTATCGGCACTTCTAATCAGAAAACTCGTGTCGCGGACGGTTGTGATGGTCCCGATAACTCCACCCGTAGTCACCACACGGTCGCCGGCTTTCAGTTCAGCGATTGTTTGCTGCAGCTCGCGCTGTCGCTTCTGTTGAGGCCGGATCAATAACAAGTAGAAAACAGCGATGATTAGAAGCATCGGCAGCAAGCCGCCAAGCGCCCCCAGCCCACCTTGAAACATCAGGAATAAAGTTGCCATCGATTAATCTTTCGAAGCGTAGCGGTTTATGCTTCCGGAGAAGTAAACTCCACGCGAATACTCAGGTGCTGCTGAGCGCCTTCTCTGGTTCGGCTGCGTTCAGCCCCTCGGTAAAGTCTCGTCGAAATTTAGTGAAATCGCCAGACCGGATAGATTGCCTTACACGTCGCATAGTGTCAAGGAAGAACGCCAAATTGTGGTGCGTCAACAACATGCTCGCAAGCAACTCACCTGACATATAAAGATGACGCAGGTACGCGCGCGAATGCCGGCTACAAACCGAGCACTCGCAGGCTTCGTCCAAAGGCTTGGAGTCGGTGGCCCATTGCGCGTTCTTGACGTTAACTTTGCCACGCGATGTAAAAGCCTGACCGGTTCTTCCGTTCCTTGTGGGCAGTACGCAATCAAACATATCAATGCCGCGGCCGACCGCCTCCACCAAATCCTCAGGCGTGCCTACGCCCATAAGGTAGCGGGGCTGATTGGCCGGCATCTCCGGCGCAATGGCATCGACAACTCGCCACATAACAGACTTCTCTTCACCGACACTCAACCCGCCAAGGGCATACCCATCAAAACCAACATTGGTGGTGCGAAGCAAACTTTCGCGCCGCAAGTCGAGATGAGAACCGCCCTGGACGATCCCGAATAACGCTTGCTTTCCGTTGGTTGTTGGATCAGGTTCAGTTCGTCCGGTGTCCATGTCCTGCGACTGGAGAGAATCAAAGCTGATCCGCGAACGCATCGCCCAACGTGCGGTGAGCTCCATACTTTGCCGCGCGACATCTACCGGCGCGTCACCCGCCGCACATTCATCAAACGCCATGACGATGTCAGAACCGAGCGCCGCCTGAATCTCCATTGAGATTTCCGGCGACAAGAATCGTAGACTTCCGTCAACGTGCGAACGAAATTCAGTTCCCTCCTCCGTAATCTTTCGTAGCGCTCCTAAGCTCCAGACCTGAAAACCACCGGAGTCAGTAAGCAACGGCCGTCGCCATCCGATGAATTGATGCAGTCCACCGCAGGTTCGGATTACGTCGATACCAGGACGCAGCCAGAGATGGTAAGTGTTACCGAGAATGATTCGCGCGTTGAGTTCGTCTTCAAGCGACTCAAACCGAACGCCCTTTACTGTTCCCGCCGTGCCAACCGGCATGAACACCGGCGTTTCGATAAGCCCGCGCCGCGTCGTAAGCACGCCCGCGCGAGCTTCGCCGTCGCGCGAGACTACCTCGAAAGTGATTGGGGGTTTCTCGATCATTTCCAGGC
>JALZOO010000275.1 GCA_030913905.1 Acidobacteriota bacterium | reverse complement strand
GATTTGGGGAATGGATTTGATTTCTGAAAAACCATGCCGACTCGTCTACGCAGGTCCACCACATCCGTTTCGGGAGCGTAAATGTCGCTGCCGTCGATTAAAACTTTTCCTTCAACTCGCGTCCCCGGAATGATGTCATTCATACGATTCAGAATGCGTAAGAACGTTGACTTACCACAACCAGACGGTCCGATTAAGGCGGTCACGACTCGTTCCGGGATCTCGATGTTGATGTCGAAAAGGGCTTGCGACTTGCCATAAAAGAAATTGAGATGGCTAACACTTATCTTAACTGGTCGCTGGGCGGCATCAACGCCCTGCTGCACAAAAGCGGTCGTGGGCTTACGAGATAACGTTTTTGAGATTTCTGCTGACATCGAGTTTAAGTCTAACCAAAATGCCCGGTGATATATTCCTCAGTTAATTTTTTGGACGGGTTTTCAAACATTTTCTTAGTGGATGCTACTTCGATAAGTTCGCCCAGATACATGAATGCTGTCGTGTCAGAAACGCGCGCCGCCTGCTGCATGTTGTGAGTTACGATCACTACGGTAACGCGCTGCTTCAAGTCGAAAATCAGACTCTCAATCTTCCCCGTTGCTATCGGATCGAGCGCCGAAGTTGGCTCGTCAAACAGAAGCATTTCGGGATCCGTCGCCAACGCACGAGCAATACAGAGCCGCTGTTGTTGTCCTCCGGAAAGTGTGTAAGCCGACTCACGCAGGCGATCCTTCACTTCATCCCAAAGCGCAGCCGAGCGAATCGATCGCTCCACACTTTCGGTCAACTGCTTGCCGCTAACGCCACGCAACCGGAGTCCGAAGGCGACGTTTTCGAAGATGGATTTTGGAAAGGCGTTTGGCTTTTGGAAGACCATGCTCATGCGCATGCGCATTTCGAGTGGATCCGTCTCCGGCCCGATCACATTCATTCCGCTTGGTTGGAGAATAATTCCTCCTTCGTAGCGGGTCTCAGGATAAAGATCGTGAATCCGATTGAAGCAGCGCAACAGCGTGGACTTGCCACAGCCTGAAGGGCCGATAATGGCTGTAACCCTGTTGGCGTGAAAAACCATATTGATGTTTTTGAGAGCCTGGTGCTTGCCATAGAAAAAGTTGAGGTTCTTCACCTCAGCCTTAATCTCCAAAGCATTGCGCGCATCTGGCCCGTCCGCGGCTAGAACTTGCGGGCTTACCTGAGGACGAGCGAATTCTTCTCTAGTTGACATTCTGATTAACCCATCTCTATTCCTCTGTGCGTCTTCTGTGAACTCTGTGTCCCTGTGGTGAATGTTCGACGCAAAAACTCAACCACAGAGGCACAGTGAACACTGAGAACGCACAGAGAGAACCGGACGCAGCTCGCATAAGCAATTCATGATTGTTCACCACTTGATCCGCTTACGCACTCGATAGCGGATCAGGATCGCAATCGCATTCAGTAGTAAAGTCACCACAATTAGAACGAGTCCAGCCGCCGCCGCATTCACTACAAAGTCCTGATCAGGACGCGATACCCAATTGAACATTTGAATCGGCAACACTGAAAACGGAGACCACAGCCAGTCAAATGAAAGAAATGGCGGCTGTGATTTGATGGGCGGCGGCGGCAGGAACGCTATAAACGTGAGCGCCCCGATTGTAATCAGCGGAGCGGTCTCACCGATGGCGCGAGACAGCGCGATGATGATGCCGGTCATAGTTCCACCGAGCGAGTAAGGCAGCAAGTGATACCTGACCACCTGCCACTTTGTCGAACCAAGAGCATAGGCAGCTTCGCGGATACCCTGGGGAATCGTGCGTAAGGCTTCGCGGGTGGCCACGATTACGATCGGTAAAATCAGAAACGCCAGAGTTAGTCCGCCCGTTAGGATGCTTTGGCCCAGCCGGAATTGGTAAACCAGAAGTCCCAGAGCCATCAGGCCGTAGATGATCGACGGTACGCCCGCAAGGTTGGCGATGTTTATCTCGATTAGATTCGTCAACCAATTCTTGCGCGCGTATTCCTCCAAATAAACTCCGGCAGAAACTCCCAAAGGCACTGCCGCGAAAGCTGTGACTACCATAATCAGCAGGGTGCCGACCCATGACGAAAGAATGCCGGCGCGCTCCGCGAAGCGGGATGGAAATGAACTAAGAAACGTCCAGTTAAGCCGAGTAGCGCCGTCCATAATCAAATCGACTAGCAGCGCAGTCAGCGTAGCGATCCCTACGAGCGTGCAGAGTATGCCGACCAGGTTGAAGATGAGGTCCTGTCGCTTTCGTTTGGCAATAATGCGGCTGAAGTCGCCCACTCAGTAAACCTCTCTGAAGCGCCGGCGCAGAATGTAGCCGAGGATATTGAAGATCAGCGTCATGATGAACAGCGTAACGCCGGCCGCGAAGATCGATTGATATCCAATACTGCCGTGAGGCAGATCCCCCAGGCTGACTTGAACGATGAAGGCAGTAATAGTTGCTGCCGGCTCGCGTGGATCGATTGTGAGGTTGGGCTGCATGCCTGCGGCGATTGCAACAATCATTGTTTCACCGATAGCGCGAGAAATCGCGAGGATGTAGGAAGCCACGATACCTGACAGCGCCGCCGGGTAGACCACCTTTAGCGCCGTGATGATCCGATTGGCACCCATTGCATAGGCGCCTTCGCGGAGCGACATCGGAACAGCCCGCATCGCGTCTTCACTAAGCGAGCTCACGTAGGGAATGATCATGATCCCCATCACCACACCCGCGCTCAACATGTTGAAGGTTGGCAGGCCGGGGAAAATCTTTTGCAGGAGTGGCGACATGAACTGTAAAGCAAAATAACCATAAACAACGGTGGGCACAGCGCTAAGAAGCTCCAGCGCCGGCTTGATGATTTCACGCACCATCGGCGGAGCAAACTCGCTCAAATAGATCGCGACCACGGTCCCAATCGGAAGGGCCACTGCGAGAGCAACAGTTGTGGTGACCAGAGTGCCGAGGACGAGCGGCATAATGCCGAAGCGCGGCGAGGCAAACAGAGGCGTCCACAACGGAGCCGTCAGAAATTCTTTAATCGAAACGTGAGCAAAGAAAGTGGAGGATTCATAAACAAGAGTGAAGACTATCCCAACTGTAATCGCCACCGAAGAGAACGCTGCCAAAAAAAGTAATGCCTCGATGAATCGCTCTTTCAATCGAGACAAACGGCGGGCTGCGGAAGGCGCAGCTTCCGGTGGCTGTGTACGGACTCCCTGATCGGCCGCTGCTGCGACGGGGTGTTGAAGGCTGGGTATGTCTTCCATCTGCCCTTATGCGAACTGTAGGGGCACGGCGATCCGTGCCCCTACAAATGAACCCAAAATGCAGTACAAGTCTTGATTACTTACGTCTTCGGCGGTCTCTTAAGAAGCTCTTCGATGGCCAGCCCGACTTCGGGGATCCCACCAAAACCCGACCCTGTTTGCAGGTTGCGAAGCCGATCCATGGCCATCTGATAAGCGGTCTCAGAGAGCGGCACGTACTTCACTTCGCTGGCCAAAGTCTTAACGTTGGCCAGGTAAAACTCCACGAACTCTTTCACCGCGGGCTTGTCCATCGATTTGCGGCTGACATAAATGAACAGCGGGCGCGACAGCGGGTTATAAATTCCAGCGAGCACGTTTTCCGGACTCGGCAAAACCGGCTCCTGGACCTTGTTCTTCTCCCACTGAATAGCAACTGCCTTCATCCTGTCTTTGTGCGGCGCATAATAGGCGTAGGGAATGTAGCCGAGCGAAAACTTGTTTCCCTCAACACCCTGCACCAGAACGTTGTCGTCTTCGCTTGCGGTGTAGTCGCCGCGACTCGCTTTGGCTTTGCCAACAATGGCTTCGGTGAAGTAGTCAAAGGTACCCGAGTCGGCGCCGGCGCCAAACAGCGCAATTTTTTCGTTGGGCCATTCGGGACGAACCTGGTTCCAGTGTGTGATCTTGCCCTGCGCATCTGGCTCCCAAATCTTTTTCAATTCGGCGATGGTCATGGAGGTTACCCAGTCGTTTTGCTTGTTGACGACGACTGTCAGTGCGTCATAAGCGATGGGCAACTCAATAAACTCGATGCCGTTGGCTTTCGCCTGCGCCATTTCTTCAGCCAGAATCGGTCGCGACGCATCAGCGACATCAATTTCACCACGCACGAATTTCTTGAAGCCGCCGCCGGTACCCGAGATACCTACAGTGGCCTTCACTTTTCCCTGCTTCTCTTTCTGAAATTCTTCAGCGACCGCCTCGGTGATCGGGAAAACGGTGCTAGAACCGTCAACCTTGATTACGGCGGGTTCGCCCGACCCGGTTCCCGCTCCACCGCCTCCATTGCAAGCGATACCAAGACAGAGCAACGAAACGACTAGAAGAGCGGCCACGATTCGGGGAGTTATTGGGATCCAAAGCATCAGTGTCTCCAGCATTAACAGATTTTGCGGAACAATAGAGGAGCGGTGTTACATCCATCTGAACTACGGCTGAACTCTCGGTTACATTTCCAAGGGCTTAACGGCGAGTAACGAGGCTGGTGCGGGGTCTCTGGTACGAGGCAGAGCCTTCAGCGTAGCTGCGTTTCACGCGCATCGGGCTTCTCAAGGAGAAGGCGGTAGCCGACGTTAACCATCGTATCTATCCGCAGGTCATAAGGCAGGAGCTTGTTCCGTAGCCTGTAAATGTAGACGTGCAAACTTTCGGTGTTGAGAGGCTTGCCGGCCCCCCAGGCGTAAGCCCAAAGCTCGTCCGCGGTAACGATTCTTTCCGGAGTCCTCGATAAACGTGAAAAAATCAGAAACTCAGTGCGCGGCAGCTTTAGGGATTCCCCGCCACAAGCAACGTAGTAGTTGAGATGCTCCACGCGCAGATAGCCGTCGTCGTAGACGTCCTCCGCAGAAGCTCTTTGACTATTCCGCTCCATAAAGGAGGTTTCAGCAAGTGACATAACGATTGCCTGACCAGTGTTATTGCGCCGAGTCCGGAAGAAAATCTAAAACTTCAGCTTGGCTCTAAACTGCATTACGCGTGGGCCACCGACCGTCGATGTGATCCGCCCGAAGTCAGGACTGCCTAACTCGTAATCCGGAGCAGTGAAGTTTGCCCGATTCAAGACGTTGAAGACATCCCATCCGAATTCCATAGAAACGGTTTCAGAAAGCTTCGTGCTCTTTACGATCCCCAAATCCAGTCGAGACTGAGCCGAAGCGCGAAGAACGTTTCGACCGAGGCTGCCGTTTTGACCTAAGGGCGAACAGAGAACGTCCTTGTTAAATGCGGCCTCCGTAATATCGGGACCCTGCCGATTTAGGTCTGAAAGCGAGCCACACAGTCCAGGTCTTCCGAAGCCCAGACGATAGAGACCGCCGGAGCCGCGAACGAGATCAGCGTATTGAAACGCAGTTTGAACTTCGGGCTCGGGTGAAAAGATGGTGTATGGCGTGCCCGTCTGAGCCTGGAAAAAGCCGGAGAGTTGCCAACCAGTAAAGAACTTGCTGTTGGAACCGAAAGTGGGAATCTCGTAAACGAAGTTAAGACTGAACCGGTGCGTGCGATCGAAATCTGACACAGCACGGTTGGCGTCGAGGTTACGCAGATCGCCCTGGACCACGAAGCCCGTGTTAGGCACGTCAGGCTTACCGGAGCCGGCGGTGCTGCCGGGATCTGTAGAGCTGGTGTCCATGGACTTGGACCAGGTGTAAGCCGCGTTAAAATGTAACCCCCTGGACAAGCGTTGAGTAATACTGAACTGTGCGCCGTGATAGCTTGATTCACCATTCGAACGCAGGACGAGAGCCTCAGGTACGTTAAAGCCGAGCACTGGCACGCGGGCTTCAAAGTTGATGACCTGCCCGCCGCCGAGGGTGCCGGATGTTGCACCCGGTGTCGCGTTCGCCGCGCACGTAATTCGATTCGCCAAGTTGAGATCCAGCGGCGTTCCTCCGGGCAAAGTCAATACACCAGTGGGGGAACACGAAGCCGATAAACCCGCGACGTAGGGATTCGCGAACCCGAAGGCACGACCGAGTCCCCGGTCACGGGCGGTGGTGCCGGCATTAAGCGGACCATTGGGTGCGCCGGCCGCGAGGTAGGCTTGGTTGAAACGCTCGAAGATGTGGTCCGGTGTATTTGCGTCGTTTAGATCAAAGCCCTGGTTGAAAGCGACTGCTTGCAACAAATTCCTGCCGCGCGTCCCAACGTAACGGGCTTCGAAGAGGGTGTTTTTCGTGATCTCATATTGAAAACCAAGGTTCCACTGCTGCACGAAAGGAGTCTTCAGGTCGCGATCCACCGCGCGAAACTCAAACGTTTCTGCAATGTTTCCTGGAGGAGAAGTGGCCGTTCCCCGAGCGTCAAATCCGACTCCAGTATTGTCACGGATCACGTAAGTGCCACCCGCGCCGGATCCGCGAGTCACGCGAAACGGCAGCCAACTACTGAGCGGCAGAGTTGTCGGCTGGGCTGAAAATGCGGTTCCGATCGGCACGCTCCCCGACGGCACTGTTATTTCGATCTCGCGGAGGAAAGGATAGTTGCTGAAGACGGTGTTGATAAACGAGGCCGACGGGCGATCGTAGAAAAGACCGAAGCCTCCGCGCACCACCAGCCGGTTCGAATCGAAGGGCGAGTATGCAAAGCCGATGCGCGGCGCGAAATTATTCGTATCTTGTCCGTTGAGCGTGTGGTTGTTTCCTGCTTTGGTCGTGACGTCAATCGCCGCGTCAACATTCGCGAGGCCGGTTGGACGAACATTGCCGGGAACCAGGAAACCGGACGAAGGGCTGTCGCAGAGTGCGTTAGTTGCTCCCGAACGACCGAAGCACGACTCGAACGCGGAAAGGTCGAAGTTGCCGATGCGGCCATCTTTTTCGGTTGGCCACATGAATAGCTCGTAGCGGAGGCCCAGGTTCAGGCTGAGCTTTCGCGACATCCTCCAATCGTCTGCGATATAGCCGCTGTAGTCTCTAAATCTGAAGCTCTTAGTCGTAACGCCAAACTGCGTGTCAGCTTCGGCCGCATTTCCGGTTAGCAGTTGGGTGAAGCTATCAAATTTCTCAAATTCGGTTGCCTGTTCTTCAGGAAGGCTTGAGTCGTATCGGTGACTTTTGAAATCGCCGCCAAAACGGAACGTATGCTTGTCGCGAATCCATGTGACGTTGTTCGAAAAGCTAAAGGTCTGCTGCTTACGCTGGTTGAACGAGTCGTTTGGCCCTCCAAATGAAAACTGCGACATGTTGGTTCCCGGGCGGCCGATGAAATGGCCTAAGCGCCTGGTTCCAGGACTGTCATCGAAGAGTAGCGCCGGATTAGAGATTCCCAGGGCGGCACTGGTAAACCCCTCCGCAAGGAAAGGATCGTCAAGGCTGCGCGTGTTGTTCAGATAGAAGTACCCGAACCGCGCTTCATTAATTAACGTCGGGCTAAAAATGTGCTGATCGGAGACAGCAAGGGTCCTGTTCTGATCGGCCCGACGTAGAGTGAACGGCGAAGCCAGGCTGGAAGGATCGGGAAATGAATCGAGTCCAGGGAAATTAGCCGCAAAGAAAGTCCCACTGAGGGTGTTGTTTTTAGTTAAGCGGCCATCCAATCGAGTTGTCAGTTGATGTTGCTTAAACTCGGATGGCTGTACATTGAGCTGCTGCACGAGTGGATTATTTTCTCGCAGTGTACGACTAGCCACTGCCGGGAAAGCGCCAAACAGAAAAGCTCGTGCTCCGGCGCGGTCAACACCAATCAGCCGTCCACCGGCGCGGGGTGCGGGAATTACGAAGTCGCCGGTCACTGGATTCATCAGATTGAACAATCGTAAGGCGACCGGTGATATATCAGCCGCTGACAGGCAATTCGTTCCCGTACATCCACTCTCAGCATTGAAAGCTGTTGCCAGGTTCTCAGCCGTGCGCGCTCCGCTAATTCTTCTCAACGCCAACGGCAACGCTGTCGTGCTTCGGGCGGTTGGCACAAAGCCTGTAATCGCGTCTGTGTACTGGTAGCTGCCGAAGAAGAAGAATCTGTCTTTCACCACCGGCCCGCCGAGGGTGAAGCCCGCTTCATTGCGTCGCGCTTTGGGCCGGTCAATACCTTCTTTATTGAAGAAGTAATCGTTTGCATTCAGCTTTTCGTTTTGTAAGTAGTAATAGAC
>JALZOO010000254.1 GCA_030913905.1 Acidobacteriota bacterium | reverse complement strand
TGGTGGAGGCGCCGAGAATTGAACTCGGATCCAAGAGAAGCCGCCGAAAGACTCTACATGCTTATTCGCTTCTCTTTCTGGCCGTCAAGCGACCAATTTTCGCTTAGCATCGAGTCAGTGAAGCGACAAGACCTCGATGAAAGCTAGTCCGACTTGGTCTCGCCCAACCTCACGGACCGAAAAGTTGGGCCAGCTCATCTTAAGGTGACATCTCCATCCGCGCGCATGAGCAACTTGCGGCGGAGACGCTCGCTAGCTGTTTAGGCTGCGAGAGCTAACTCGTTAGAGTTGGCAATTGTTTTTTCCCTACGCTTTTTAACGAGCTGCATAGAGTAGCCCGGCATGACATCCGTCGGTCGTCCAAACCCCTGTCGAAGCCTGTCGCCCCCGTTTGCACAATGATTATAAAGCTTACGACTCAGAATCGGAAAAGGCCGAGGGTTGAGCACTCCAAGCTCTCGCCGTCCGCGAAGCGGACGGAAGCATGAAGCCTGGGGCGTAAGCCCCAGATCCACAGCCTACAGAATTTATTGAGCCCGAGAAGCGGGCGTTAGACTCTCTTGGTCAGAAGCGTTCTGTCGCCCACTTCGCGGGCTCGTACACCATTTTTGCGCTGGTTACCTGGGGCTCACGCCCCAGGCTTTATGCTTTCACCTGCTGCGCAGGTTTGGTTCCCCACATCGAGGTTCGGTTCGCCCTGGTTTATAATCTCCTTGTTGCCAGCTTCCATTTCATAAGACTGTGGGAAGCCACGTTGTCCCGAATCGGCATCATAAAGCATCGTTAATATCGAGGGCTGAAATCATATGGCTACGAAATATCCGCTGAAATCCTATTCTCCCAGGGCAATTGTTAATGCGCCTCCCGCGCAGCGGGGACACCTGCTACGTCGCTTCTGGATGCCCGCCGTGTTGCTGCTGGCGTTGGCTGCGGGCGGGCTGACGGGGATTATCGCTGCTTACAAACTGAACTATTCGCGCGCGGCAAACGAAGTGGCCGCACTGGCAACCTACCGGCCCAGTGTCGTCACACGGGTTTATGCCGACGACGGCGAGACGGTGATCGGCGAGTTTGCGCTCGAGAAGCGTATACCGCTCAAGTACGAAGAGATTCCGCCACTAATGAAGAATGCGATCCTGGCGGTGGAAGACGCGCGCTTCTATGACCACGTCGGCATCGATCCGATTCGCATCATCGGCGCGGCCTGGAAGAATCTTACGAGTGACAAAGTCGAGGGCGGGTCCACGCTCACTCAACAGCTTGCCAAGAATTTGTTTCTCTCAAAGGAACAGACGTACCAACGCAAGATGAATGAATGGGCCCTGGCGCTTCAGATCGAACGTTACTACACCAAGAACCAGATCATGGAGCTTTACGCCAACCATATCTTCCTTGGCGCAAACGCATATGGTGTCGAAGCTGGATCGGAAACGTACTTCGGCAAAGAAGCAAAGAACATGACGATCGGAGAGGCCGCCTTGCTCGCGGGTATACCGAAGGCCCCGAGTGAATACTCTCCGACCTCGAATCCTGCCAAGGCGAAAGAGCGGCGCGACCTGGTGCTTGACTTGATGGCTAAGCATGGTTTTGCAACTCAATCGGAAGTCGACGCCGCGAAGGCAAGACCAATTCAGCTTGCCGAGACTGCCTATTATCAATCGCAGCCTAAATCAAGCGCTTTCGATTATCCCGTAGAACATATTAGACAAGAGCTCGAGGACAAATACACCACGCGCGTCGCGCAGGGCGGCTTGTCGGTTTATACGACTATCAATGTCGACGCGCAGAAGAAGGCATATGAAGTGGTGCGCGCGGGCTTGCGACGCTATGACAAAGGGCGCGGATGGCGTTCCGCTTACAAGTTGATTCCCACGTCTTCGACAAACGGTCAACCAAGCGCGCAAGAGATCAGCAATTACAAAGATCCGGATTGGTATGGCAACGACTATCAGGAGGGCCGGTACCTGTCCGGATTGATTACGAAAGCGGATCGCGCGAAAAACGAAGCCGTTATTCGTTTTGGAAATTACACCGCGACAGTTGGCCCGGCAGACATGGGTTGGTCAGGTCGTCAGCCAAAGGATGAGTTGAAACCGGGATACGTGGCTGAGTTTCATATTAGGGAAGTTGATAAGAAGAGCCGGCGGCTGAAAGTAGAGTTGTCGCAGGTGCCGGCAGTAGCCGGGGCGATGATGACGCTCAACGCGAAGACCGGCGAGATCGTTACGATGATCGGCGGTTACGATTTTTACAGCGCGAGCAAGTTTAATAACGCTACGCAGGCTTACCGGCAGACGGGCTCAGCATTTAAGCCTTTCATCTATACCGCCGCGGTTGAATGGGGCATGACGCCGGACACGACTGTCAGTGGCGCGCCGATAAAAATCGGGCCCTGGCAGCCACACAACTATGACGGCTCCCTGGGCAATGGCGATCTCCCTTTGAAGACCGCGCTGGCGAAGTCGATGAATGTTCCGGCTGTGCACTTGCTGCAAACGGTTGGCATACAAACAGGCGCGCAGATGGTCCGTCGCTTCGGTATCAAGGTACCGATGGCTCCTTATCTTCCGTCCGCCCTGGGGGCAACTGAAGTTCCGTTGGACCAGATGGTTTCCGCGTATTCAGCCTTCCCGAACAAAGGTATTCGCGTTGAGCCACATTTGATTCGTCGCGTGCTGGATCGCGATGGCGCTGTGCTTGAAGAGTGGGAGAAGACTACGCACAAGGTGATGAACGAGTATGTGGCACTGACGATGGCGTCGATGATGCGCGGCGTTGTCGAGAGCGGAACCGCTACCGCGGCGCGTTCGCTTGGGGTGCAACTCGCTGGTAAGACAGGTACGGTCAACGATCACACCGACGTGTGGTTTATCGGTTATACACCGACATATGTCACTGGCGTTTGGATGGGCTACCCCGGCCGGAAAAAAGATCTGGGAAGCGGCATGACAGGCGGTGTGGTCGCCCTGCCTTACTTCATCGACTTTATGAAGGATTTCCTGAAGGATAAACCAAAGGAAACCTTCGATAAGGCGCCTTCGATGCCCGAAGACATGAAGGAGCTATTCCGCCAACGCCAGCGTGAATTGGCTGCTGAGCGCGCGCAGTTTAAGAGCGATGAAGAAGAGGAAGATGCAGACGAGTTGACAGTGCCTTCAGGCAGCACCGAACCGAAGCTGGAACAGGTGACGATGCCTCCGCCTCCGAAAGCCGACGAAGGTCCAGCTAATCCGCAACCTCGAACCGAGCCTGTCGCTCCGCGCGATGAAACTCCGCCGCCACCACAGGTGACACGTCCACGCGAAGTTGATCCGGCGAAGAAGAAGGGTAAAAAGGGCGGAGACGAACCTTAACTCGGTTCTGGCCTGGTCGCCGTTAGCTGAGAACCGACGAGATTTATCATTTCTGATTTTTCATTTCTCATTTTCCATTTGATTCCGCTTAGGCCACTTACTCACAGTGGCCTAAATTCTTGGATGCGACTGGTGGTCCGGACCACGGTGGTGTCTTTCCAATGACAAATGAGAAATTAGAAATTAGAAATGGAAAATGCCGTTTTTCTTATGTCTGCAATTAGTCGCCATCTTTAGCCAGTATCACACCTAGCGTATGGGGTAGCATCTTCCGCCACCAGGGCCAGTCGTGATTTACGTCAGGTCCCCAGAGATCGAGCGTGTGCGGAATTCCTTTAGCCTTCAAGATGTCAGACAGATGTTGGCTGCGTTCCGGAGCTTCATACGAGCCCTGCCCGGAGAGAATGTAGATCGCATCAGCCTTCCCTAGTTGTGGCAGATAATAATCGTCATTGAGATTGGGCAGATAGTCAACCGGGTTATTGAAGTAGACGTTGTCGTCGTAATAGTTCTTGAGATACGAACGAATATCGTAACTTCCACTCATCGAAATCACGCCGCGAAAGAGATCGGGATGTTTGAAGTA
>JALZOO010000239.1 GCA_030913905.1 Acidobacteriota bacterium | reverse complement strand
TCCGCGACTATTCCGATCTGGAGCGAAACTCTAATGACCAGCGCTTCATCAGCTCGATCAATCTCCAATTGAAACGGGCCAATTTCGAGAACGTCGCCAGAGGCGAGCGCTTCGTTAGCTTCAGCCGCCCTGCCATTGATGTTTACCGGGTTGGAGGGACGAAGACCGAATAGATAGAACGCGCCATTGATTTCCTTTATCCCCGCCTGGGCACGAGAAACCGATGGATGGTTTAGCAGCAGCTCGCATTCCGTCAGGCGCCCGATCAGCAGTCCGTCACTAATTATGGTGACCGGGTCCTGGACCAAATCTTCTCGAATGATGATGTATTTCTTTTCCGGCATTTGGAACTACGTCAGAACCACGCTAGCAGTTCAGAGTTCAAGCTTTAGCTTGTCTTTGTCCTGAAACTGCAACCTGAAGGTTGAACTCTAAACTACTTGACCGGACCTAACTGCTTAATTCAACACCTGACTAATTCACTGCGAAATACACAACCTGAATAACGTGAACGACCATAAGCGCGAGCATCACGGCTGTTGAGATCACATGTGGTGGAATCCACAGTTTCAAGAGTCGGTGTAGATAAATCAACGCGTCCACACGGCGCAGAGTTACGGCTGTTTCCACCGCACTAAGCAACAGACTCCGTTCGTCTGCAGTCGCCAGCCGTGTCAGCCGCTCCTTGAATGGCTCGCGCGCGTCGGCCAGCAGTGTGGTCAATGGTTGGCGGCGAACGATCTGTCGGATGAGAAACTGTAGCGTCAGAAAGCGTTTGATGACTCTCTCCTCAATTTCTTCGCGCAGCCATCCGTCGCTTTGTTTCACGATTTCCGCCAGTTCGGTTTGCAATTCCTCCCGACGTCCTTCCAGGTCCTCAATCAGCAGCGGCTCGCCTTCGATGCTTGTCAGAATTCGCGGCGCCAGAATGTAAGCCGCAACGCCAAACAAGCCCGAGGCGATCACAACGTCGAAAGCTAAATAAAGCACGGTCGTTAACAGCCCGCCCGTTCGTGTGCCCGCATGAAGCAACAGCACCAAACCCGCGAGAGCGCCGGTGTAAACATGGACCAACATCCAGTAGCGAAGCGCACCAGCGCGCCGGCGATAGACCTGTTTGCGAAGCGGATAAGTCATCACGATTGCCACGCCGAACAGCCCCACCAGTCCTGTCAGCCATCGCATTGTCAACCATGTGCCTGCGACGACTTCATCGAATCCACGCTGAGCCAGCCCCCAAATCACAGCTACCGCTGCCAATACGATTAGCGCTATGCCGCCAACGTGCAAAGCTTTCGCCAAGGGATCGCTCTTATGAATATTGCGGCCGAATGCCTGCGTCTGGGTTTGGAAAATGAGACCCTGGGTCGCCTCAACCTCCGCAAAGTATTTGACCGGATCGACACGCAGCAGTGCGCCCGTGGGACAGTTTTCCTCGCATGAGTAAGCTTGCCGTCGCGCACCCTGCGGATTGAGAGGCGTGTGTTCGCAGAGGTTGCATTTGATTGCAACTGCGTCGTCTGCAGGAGTCAAGGGTTGCGGCTGGGGAACGGAAGTCGTCGTAAACGCCTTCTTGAGAGTGCCCATCAGATCAAATGTTGCGGGCGCGCTGTTGGTGCGCGGCACCATCGTGATCGCATCGTATGGGCATTGCGTCGCGCAGTCGAAGCAGCCAATGCAGATGGCGGGATCGATGTCTACGAATCCGCGCGGGTCTCGGAAGATAGAGCCCGTCGGACATCCTGTCAGACACTCGGGATCCTTGCAGTGCATGCAGACTTGAGGCGAAAGCACATGTTGCGTGCGGTCGCTGCCAATCTTAGATGGGCGCGAGATGTGAATGCCCCGGCGCAACAATCGCGACTGCCCATGGACTTTGTGACATGCCAGCGAGCAGTTGCCGCATCTCACGCAAAGATCCATATCCATCACCAGCAGATTCGCGCCATCGACAATGCCGGTTGCTATTTCTTCCTCCGCCGAAGCGAGTGCCCGTAGATCCTCAACTGCTTCAATCGCCGGCACCTCGTCGCCAGCTGTAGAAAAGCCGGAGAACAACGCCAGGATGCGGTCACCCAATATCGGATCTGCAACCAACCCCGCCACGGGAATTTCGAGCGCTTCCGTTCGAGCCATTACCGTCGCGGTGTAGTTCCAGGCTCCGTTCTGCTTTCCACCTTCCAGCCCCAGGCAATTACCTGCACCCAGATAGTCGACTCCAATCGTTTGCCCTACGCCTACGGCAAGGCCGGTTGAGGCAGCGTCAAAAGGCACGCCCCGAACCCGCCTGACCCAGCCGCTCCTTATCAGCACGATCTTCTCAATGGGTTTGCCTTCCTGACAGATCGCGTGATGTTTACCGTAGACCATGAACGTGCCAATCTCGCGCAGCCGTTGAATCAGCGGGTCGCCGGAAGGGCGCATAGTTGGAAGCAAATCTTCCAACACCCGGCCAAAGCCGTGGGCCCGGTAAGTGTCGTCAAGCACCTGACCAAACTTCGGAAGCTTTCGCAGTAACCGTAATGCGGGACGGCTGACTTCAAGCACCGTGGCGTTTCCGTGTTTTGGCACCGAGACCGTTGCATTACGTTCGACGCCGGCGAGCACAGCCATTTCGCCAAAACATGTGCCCGGTGGGAGACGGCTGATCTTGCGCTGTTCGCCATCAGGACTGGCGATGTAGACGTCGAGAACTCCACTTACAGAGAGATAGAAAGTGTTACCACCCCACTCGCCCTGTCGCATGATCAGTTCGCCGCCCTCATACGCCAGCAGGCGGACGTATGGGCCAACCTTCTTCCCGCTGTTGTTTTCTCGGCCGTCGACGATCACTTCCAGGTCGCCGGCGTTTTTGAGTTTTCCGTTCAGTTCGATGAAGAGTTCGGAGGTAATCTCCAGAGACTTAAGACTGGAAAGAATAGTCTCTCGGTCGGTAATCTCTCGCGGCATTAAATGTCTTATACTCCTTTGCAGAACAAAGATAAATACCGATATTTCCGCGCGCGAGTTGACTCTCGTTGGCCGCAGACTCAATTTGTCTTATAGTGAACCGTTGTTTCATCTTCGTGCGGAAATCATATGAACAGAGCTATCCTGCGGCCCTGTATGTTTTAAGATGCCATCCGATTCTCTTCATTCGCTCTCACTAGAACAACAAATTGGACAATTCTTCTGCATCGGACTTGCCGGCCCGGAGCTCGACGCGGACACGCGCGCGCTGATCGAGGAAGTGCAGCCTGGCGGCATTATTATCTTCGGACGAAACGTTTGCACTGCCGAGCAGTTGAGGGGTTTGATCGACGGCGTACGCGAGATGCTCCCGGTTAATCCGCTGGTTGGAATTGATCAGGAAGGCGGACTGGTTGATCGGCTGCGCAAGATCGTTACGCCAATGCCTTCGGCGCGCACCATTCGTGAGCACGGCGATCTGGCGGCCGCGCGCGCGCTGGGAAGAATCACAGGAGAAACACTTCAGCTACTCGGCTTCAACATGAATTTCGCGCCCGTCATGTCAATCATGACTGAAGAGCGCGACCTGCTTTCCAACGGACTCTATTCACGTTCGTTCGGCCGCTCCCCGGGCGAGGTGCTGGGTTACACCACGGTTTACCTGCGTGGCTTGCAGGAAACGGGCATGGTCGCGTGTTTGAAACACTTCCCTGGTATCGGGGCCGGCGAAGTCGATTCTCACGAGCAAATGCCGATGGTCACTTTGTCGCACGACGACTTAATGGCTGCGGATCTTGCGCCTTATATTGAATTGTTCCAACGCAAGGATGATCGCGTCCGTTGCGTGATGGTGAGTCACGGTGGCTTTCCAAATATTGACATCAGGAAAGGCGTTACCGGAGGTTTGCTTGAACCCGCTTCGCTTAGTCACAATATCGTTACCAACCTGCTGCGCGGAGAACTCGGTTATCAACATCTCGTAGTCACGGACGACCTGGAGATGGGGGCGATTGCCAAGCATTGTGAGATTGAAGCGGCAGTTGTACGCGCGTTTCTGGCAGGTGAAGACATGCTGCTAATCTGCGCGCACTCTGAAATAATCCGTCGTGGTTATCAATCGCTTTTGAGCGTGGCGCGCGACGGCAAGCTTCCCAAAGATCGCCTGCGCGCTTCTCTCAGACGTATTGCTGCGACGAAAGCGATCTTCAAGGCGCCGCCTCCTTTCGACGCCGAAAAGCTCAAAACTCTTTCTGACGAAACCAGCCAGCTCAACGAAAAGCTTAACTACAAATATGGAGGGACAATCTGATGCGCACCCCAAAAGCGACTTGCTTAATTCTCACACTCCTCACAGTAGTCGCATTTCCCTTCGGCTGCCGGCGCGAGCGCAGCGACGCGTTTGTGATTGCCCTGGGAGACAACATCCGTACGATCGATCCGATAGGTTCACCGTCGGTCGACGCCGCCAGCGAACGTGTGCGCGTGTTGATGTTTAATTCGCTGGTGAAGAAAAACGAGAAGTTTGACTACGTTGGTGAGTTGGCCTCTGACGTCAAACGTTCTGACGATGGCTTGAGCTTTACCTTTACTCTCCAGGATGGCGTGAAGTTTCACGACGGCCGTGT
Organism: Acidobacteriota bacterium; assembly: GCA_030913905.1. Classification (GTDB taxonomy): domain Bacteria; phylum Acidobacteriota; class Blastocatellia; order Pyrinomonadales; family Pyrinomonadaceae; genus PSRF01. Next base: position 3,278 of record JALZOO010000239.1, on the reverse strand, counting down.
ACTTAGTTCCGCTGATGCCAAATACACGTTGGATTTGGTGTTCTCCAGTAACTTCGCAAAATCTGCCAGCTTTTTCGAGGGCGCGGGCGCCGAGAAGAGAAGCTACATCAAGAGCGTCGAAGCGCCTGATGCAAAGACGGTCGTCATTACGCTCACCAAGCCATGGACGGGTTTGTTAAGCAATCTCGTTCCTGTTTCAATCATCCCGAAAGACAGCTATGCGACTCAAAAGGATCGGCCGTTAGGCTCGGGTCCGTTCAAGTTTAAGAGCTACGACAGTTCGCAGCAGGTACTTGATCTCGACGCAAATGCCGACTATTGGGAGGGCGCTCCACACCTGCCACACGTTCGGGTTCGTGTAATCGCTGACACCAACGCGCTGCAAGCCGAACTCCGATCGGGGCGTGTGGATATCGCTCCGCTGCCCACGAGCTTGTCTCCGGATGCAATTAAACTCCTGGGACAGGATCAGAATCTTCAAGTGATTCAGTTTACCGGCTCCAATGTTAATCTACTGACCTTCAACGTTAGCCAACCACCGCTTCAAGATGTCCGTGTGAGAGAGGCGATCGCCTACGCATGTGATCGTGAAGGAATAATTCGGGATCTTCTTCTGGGCCAGGGCAAGATTGCGCATTCAATTATTCCGGAAGAGTCGTGGGCATATCACGCTGGACAGACGTATACGTTTGATCCAGGCAAAGCCAAGCAGTTACTCGATGAGGCGGGTCTCAGGGATCCTGATGGTGACGGACCACAACCGCGGTTTGCGAAGCCGATGGTATTCAAAGTTTCCGGCAGCAGCGTTGCCGCCAAGAACTACGCCGGAGTAATCCAGAACTATCTAAAGAACGTCGGCCTCCCTGTTACGATTGAAACAGCCGAATTGAACACTTTGTTCGATGAACTGCGGCGTGGAAACTTTCAGATCTTCTATGGACAGTGGGTAGGCGGAAATCAGGATCCGATCTTTTTTAAGGACCTATTCGCAACCTCTGAAATTCCCACTGAAACACGCGCATCGCGAAATCGCAGCCGCTACAGCGATAAGGAACTGGACGCTTTGCTTGATGAAGCGGTTAACACCTTCGATCGTGAGAAAGCAAAACAACTCTACGCACGCATTCAGGATATCGTGAGTCGCGATGTGCCGGTCCTGCCGCTTTGGTACCAGGCAAATATGGTGATCGCCAAGAAGAATGTGAAGAACATTAAGGTGGATGCCAGCGGGGATTGGGGCTTCGTCAGGAACCTGACTAGAGAGTAGGAGTACTGAGTCCTGAGTGCTGAGTTCGAGCAGTAATCCACAGCTTACGGATTACACAGATTTAGATCAGCAGAACCAGTCTAATCCGCGAAATCTGCGGACAGTCTTGCCAGCTCCTCGCGGGTGATCGCACCCTCCCTAACCAACAGCGGAACTTCGCCACTCAAATCCAGTACTGTCGACGGATGGGTTGCCGTCACAGTGCCCCCATCCAAAACCAAGTCGATTCCCGTGGGAAAATAGTCCATTACTTCAGCGGCCGTCGTGGCAGCATCGCCGCCAGAGGGATTCGCGCTGGTAGCGGTCAGCGCTCGTCCACATGCGCGCACCAGCGATCGAACGTTGTCATCGTTGGGCAGTCTCAGTCCGATTGTTTGCGTTCCTGCCGTCAACTCCATCGGGAGTTCTGATCGAGCTCGGCCGATCAAAGTGATCGGGCCGGGCCAGAAACGATCTGCGACTGATTTGAAGGTTTCCGATTGGTTCGCTATGAAACGGTCGACTTCGCTTAGATCTGAGATCAGTAGCAGTATCGGCTTGCCCTCTTCCCTGCCCTTGAGCTGTCTGATTTTTCGCAGCGCCTCGCGATTGAAAGGATCGGCGCCGAGTCCGTAGAACGTGTCAGTGCGAAAGGCAATAATGCCGCCAAGACGAATTGTCCTGGCAGCTTCCGCACGCGCTTCCTGACTGTCTTTAAGAATCAAGTGTGTTGATATCGCACGCCTCTGTGATTCTCTGTGCAACCTCTGTGCTCTCTGTGTTGAATCGTTTGGGGAAAACACCACCACAGAGGCACAGAGAACACGGAGCACGCACAGAGAAAATCAGATGATCTTTACCGCGTAACCTAAACCATCGCCAACCGACAGGACCTCGGCGAGCAGTTTGGGGTGGTTAACAAAATATTTATTAAATTCCCGGAGCGCGTTAGTCGAGCTCTCCTGATCGGGTGAACGAATTTCACCCGCCACCTGTCCGCCCCAAAGTAAGTTGTCGACAATGACAACTCCACCCTTGCGCAACTTCGGCAGCGCCAACTTTAGATAGTCGGAGTATTCCTCTTTGAGCGCGTCGATGAATAACAGATCAAACATCTCCGTTAGCCGGGGTATGACTTCCAATCCTTTGCCACGCTCGATGCGCACACGTTCTCGCAAGCCGGCGCGTTCTAGATAGCCTTCGGAAGCGCGAATCATTTCATCGTCTGGCTCGATGGTTACCAGCACCCCGGCTTCCGCCATTCCGCGCGCCAGGTGAATCACGGAATATCCGATTGCCATACCGATCTCGAGGATTCGTTTCGCCTGGATTGCGCGCGCTGTAATCTCGAGAAACCGCGCGACTTCACGATCGGCTATCGGCACGCGATGCTCAGCGGCGTACTCTTCCATCTCCCGCAACAGCGGATCGGTTTGAGTGGTTAGCCGCTCGAGATAATCAGCTTGTTCGCGATGAATGATCGCGTCAGGACGTGCTTTCATAATCTCCCAGCCTTGGCCAAAACAATTGACAGGATTAACAAGATTCCAAAACAGCTAGAAGACAATCTTTGTCAGTTAATCCTGTTAATCATGTAAATCCTGTCCAATATTATTATCACTCGTCGGAATTATCTGGCGTCTCGCCGCCCACCGTAACGTAGCGCCGGCCTAAGCCAAGTTGCCGCAGTTTGTGCTGTAGCGACTGGCGATGCATGCCCAGAATCTCTGCCGCTTTGGTCACATTTCCCTGCGTGTGTTCAAGACAACGGCTAATGTATCGCCGCTCAAACTCGCGTCGATCCTCGCGAAAATCAGCCGTGAACGGAACAGCCAAACCGCCATCAGCCGCACTCGCATCCGTGGCGATGCTTTGTTGCGACCTCGCGGTTATCTCATCCGGTAAGTCTTCCGAGCGTAACTCCTCGCCTTCAGCCATGATTGCCGCGCGCTCGATCGTGTTTTTCAATTCGCGGACATTACCAGGCCACTCGTATTCGACCAGCCGGCGCAGTGCGCTCTGCTGCACCTGC
>JALZOO010000214.1 GCA_030913905.1 Acidobacteriota bacterium | reverse complement strand
CAGTGTGGCAGCGTTTGCAAACCGAAAAGTCGTCGCCGCCGAATGCGCGTTTGCCATTATGGCAAGTCATGCAGCTTTGAGAACGACCGGAAGCATGGTGGTTGGCCGCCTCGGGAGTTGTGACCTGCCGCCGCTGTGGCAAGCCGGCCCTCACCTGATGACAATTATTGCAACTTAGTTTTTGCGCCGCTGTATGTTTGGCGTGGCTGAAGTTCATCCGAAAAGCCGGCATCGATGTGGCAGTACGTGAATATGCCCCGGGCTTGTGGCAAGTGCCACACGACGAAATATCCCGCCCACCCGATTTCGCGCGCGGCGTATGACAGCCATAACAAGTCGCATGGGCATTAAAGCCAGCCGGAATTGTCAACGCTACGCCACCGCGGGCCGGCCGGTGACAAGTGGCGCAACTCAAGCCGCCCATGTTCAAGTGTCTGGCATGATCGAAGATCATTCTGAAGCTCTTCAACCTGGGAAACGATTTCATTGAACCCGATCGTACGTCGGTATGGCAAATCGTGCAGATTGGACTTTCGTTGTTGGCGAATTGCTGTGCGTGACATCCGCTGCAAGGAGCGTGTCCCGAACCTCCCGGCAAGTTTGGTCGTGGTGAATTGCTTTCCCGTCGATGACATAACAAACATGGCATGCGCGCGTGATTGGGGCTGGAATGCAGAAACTTAGAGAAGTCGCCGCTCGGCTCTTGTCCGCGGACAATGTGTCCTGCCCCATGGAAGGCGATGGAGGTTAAAAGCAGGCAGAAGGAAACCAACAACACCGAGCGCGGTCTGCTCGATACAGCTTGCCGGCTTGCGGCTTGCGCATGATCGAGTTTTTCCATCACTTGGCGGTCTGTTTTGGAATTGCTTCCACGTGGTTCTCGGGTACGGGATTTTTCCCCATAATGATATGACACTTCACACATTGAAAGTCCGGCTTTGCTCGCTTCTGTTCGATCTCGTAATTCAAGATTCCGTCGGTGTTAGTTTCGATATGACACCCCCCACTTCCGCCACACGCCTTTACCGTAACCAGAGTTTTCTCTTCGAGTGTATTCATCGTTGGCGGATTGTGGCAGCTAACGCAACCCAGTTCATTGTGTACGTCAAACTCATGGCGATACCGTCCGGCGCTGCGTTTCGACCACTGTCGAAGTAGAAACCAATCGGTGATGCCCATAGTCGCAGCCAGCTTCGGATCGAAGTCGCGCAAAGGTTGCGTCGTCGCGCTCGGAAACTTATGACACGCGGCGCAATCTGCGGGCGCCGGTGCTATTCCCGCATCGTCGCTGTGACAACCGGAGCATGCGGCATGTGTTGTTGGAGTGGTCTTGAATGCGCCCTTCTTCAGCCAGAAGGCTTCGTCAGCGAGGTCCTTTGGCGGTTTGGTAACAAACTCGTCAGTCAACTTGCCTTGCGGCTGGTAAGTCTCATGGCATACAGGACAGCTCTTTGACTCTGCATTCTGCCGGCTCGCGTGGTTGAACGAAACGCGGGCCAACGCGAACGTGCGTTCGTCGGATGATGGCGAACGCAAACCGCCCACGACGTCCACGTGCTTATCATGAGGAAACATCACCTTGAATTCTGAAACAAAAGTCTGGCCAGTCTTCGAGGAAAGAAACGGCGCACCTAAACTCGGAAACGGATGACGCACCGTGTTTCGCGGTGTCACCGCGACATGGCAGTTGGAACAAATACGAGGAGCGGGTCGTTCGCGGGCAAAAAACTGCGTGCGATGACAATTCAGACATGCCTGATGTTCGGGAAAGTCCGTAACGTCAGGAAAGGCTTCGTCGCCTTTGCGAACTTCCTTCCAATTCTTTGAAGGAAACTTGTGGCAGGAGTCGCAGGCCAGCTTCTGTTGCTCGACGTGCGTGCGGTGCGAGAACCTTGCGTAATCGACCTTCGGTTTTGGTGGAAGTTTTGTTTTTTGGGAACGAGTTTGAGAACGTCGTTGAGCTAATGGTGAGGCGCCCGCCGGAATAAAACAGCACACCAGCGCAGCCGCCAGGGCGAGGGCTAACAAAGCCATCCTTAAATCCTGGTTTTTAGGCACCCGTTGGACCACCCTTAAGCCGCCACATGATCGATAGCGCATTTAATTCAGATGGCTCGATGAGACACTTCTGGTAACGGCCGTTTTAGACCGCAATCACTTTACATCCTTGAAGCGTCGTTTCATATCCGCAGATTGCCCCATTCCCTCAATGAGCTCTTTTGGCGTCTTTACCCGTTTCCGGTACGCGGGGTTTGCCAAATAGGCAATCGCTTCCTGCAAGTTCGCTTCAGTAATAGAGAGCGGATCAACTGTCACCCCTTCATAGTCCTCAAATCGACCCTGAAAAATATATCCGTCACAATAATTATCGAGGGTGAACCTGGCATGACCAAGCGAGTAATACGACTGGTTATCGGTGATAGCGCCGAAGGGCGAACCTTTCACATCAAAACCAACCGGCTTGTTGCCTAACCTTTGCATTACCGCGTCGATAATTCCCTGCATTGGACGCGTATAGTCATCCGAATTGGTATTCGATCCCCACGCCGCGTGCAAATAAATACTAAAAGCCCGATCGCCGATCTTATGGTAAACAAGGTTACCCATTCTCGTGGTGTTGAAGCGAATGAATCTCTTGTTCTCGAAGTCGTAGATCGGCTGATGATACCTCGTGAAAGCGTGATGGTTGCCGGAATAAATCAGCGCCTTCTCGCCTTTATCAACGAACTCCTTCATTACGACGTCAGCCATATGCTGGTCGGGATCGCCGTTCCACCAAACCTTTTGCCAATCCGCCGGAGTCATTTCTTCTTTGCGCGCGGGCCAATCAGGCCGGTAGTTCAGGTTAACAACTCGAAACTTCCGCGCGCGCTTTGGCAGGGAGCTATTCAGCTTCCATGCTGCGCGGTAAATATCCTGATACTCTTTGTAGCCCCATGAGGAGGATTGTTGAAATATCAACCAACGAGCGAGATTCTCATCATAAGTCTCGGCGGTAACCAGCCGATCGACTTTGTCCTGGTGTTCGTAACAACCGAATTCGATTCCCAGGTTGTAAACGTGGGCTTTGTATAAGCGGGGAATGAGTTTGTGAATGAGTTCGACGTCATGCTTAATGCGGTGGTATTCGCCGATGAAGACGATGTCATGGTTGGAGAATTTGCTGATCACGTAATTCTCTGGAGATTTCCGGTGAGACTTCAGGTAAGCAGCGAGTTTTTCATCCTCGCTTGACGCGGATGAGATTTGGTAATTCGCGACACCAAGACCGCTGAAGAAAATACTGAATACCAGTGCCAATGCTAATTTACGCATTTGCTTTACCTCCTTGCCGGCTCTCAATCTGCCGAATTTTCAAATACACAAGAACCGCCAGAAATAGAATGAATACTAGCGAGACGGCGAGTCCCTGGCG
>JALZOO010000213.1 GCA_030913905.1 Acidobacteriota bacterium | reverse complement strand
AGCTTGAAGACAACGCTACCCAACGTTTCGACTCAGATAACCCTCGGAAGTCCCGTGAATCCTCGCCGACCAGGTCTCCTTCATTCGACTCCATCGACAATGCGCGTTTCGTTGCCGGAGCCATTCTCGCCGAACGCTATCGCATTGTTGGATTGCTCGGTAAGGGAGGCATGGGTGAGGTCTATCGCGCCGAGGATCTTAAGTTAGGCCAGCCGGTCGCGCTCAAGTTTCTACCCGATCATCTGTTGAGAAATGGCGCTGCGCTCGCGCGCTTTCATCGCGAGGTGCGTGTCGCCAGGCAAGTAAGCCACAAAAACGTCTGCCGCGTTTACGACATCGGCGAGACTGATGGGCACCATTTTCTGTCGATGGAATACATCAAAGGCGAGGAGCTTTCTTCGCTACTTCGCCGCATTGGCCGGCTACCGGCCGACAAGGCAATCCAGCTCGCTCGCCAAATTTGCGCCGGACTCAATGCCGCCCACGACGTCGGTGTGCTGCATCGTGATCTCAAACCGGCAAACGTAATGATCGACGGTGATGGTAATGCCCGTATAACTGACTTTGGTTTGGCAGGTCTGGCAGGAGAGTTTAGCGACGATGAACTGGCGGCGGGAACGCCGGCTTACATGGCTCCCGAACAACTCGAGGGGAAGCCCTTTACCATCCGCAGCGATATCTATTCGCTCGGGCTGTTGCTTTACGAACTTTTCACCAGCAAGAGGGCGTTCGACGCAGCGACGCTTGGCGAGTTGATCAAGCTGCGGCGCAGCGATACGACGCCCACGACTCCGACGTCCATCGTCAAAGACCTTGATCCAATGATCGAGAGCGTCATCGATCGTTGTATTCAAAAAGATCCGGCCCAGCGTCCCTCGTCGGCATTGCAAGTCGCCGCCGCACTTCCGGGCGGTGATCCGATCGCCGCCGCACTTGCTGCCGGCGAGACACCTTCACCTGAAATGGTCGCCGCCGCGCCAAAGCAGGGCATACTTCGTCCCGCTGTAGCGGGTGCGCTTTTTACTTCGTTCCTGGTTCTGCTCGCATTTTGCACCTGGCTCACAAAGTACTCGGCTGTCTATCGCCAGATTCCGCTCAACCAGTCACCTGAAGTCTTGCGCGCGCACGCGCGAGACGTAGTTAAGAAAATGGGTTATACCGAGCCGCCGCTCGACAGCGCCGATGGAGTCAAGCTTAAGCAAGACTATCTTCGCTACATCTCGGACCATGATCAGTCGCCCACGCGCTGGGAGAAAATGCGCAACTTTGGGCCAGGCCCTTATCGTTTCTGGTATCGCCAGAGTCCGCGTTATTTCGAAACGTATGAATTCATCGAGGTTGATAAGCCGGCCCTCGACGTCGCGGGAATGGCCAGCGGCTATCTGGACATGGAGGGTCGCCTGCACTGGTTCATCGCTGTTCCGCCCCAACGTGAGCCGCTGGCTGACCCTCCAAAAGTTGAGCATCCCCCACCTGACTGGGCAGTTCCTTTCCGCGAGGCGGGCCTGGACATAACAAACTTCCAACCGGTTGCATCCACCTGGGTGCCCTTGCATGCTTACGACGCGCGGGCCGCCTGGGACGGCGCCGATCCGACCCACCCCGAACACAAAGTCCACGTCGAGGCTGCTGCCTTTCGCGGCAAACTCATTTATTTTGAAACCATCTACCCCTGGGATCAGCCTCTGCGGCAAGAACAGCCACCGGAGAATACAGGTCGCCGCGTCATGGTTTTCATTCTCATCGCGGTTTTTCTAACCGCTCTGATTGGAAGCATAGTGCTGGCGCGTAGGAATCTGCGACTAGGGCGCGGCGACCGCAAGGGCGCAACCCGAATCGCTATCGTCTACTTCACGGTGAGCATGCTGGTCTGGCTTTTCATCGAGCATCATAACGGTTCGCCTGGGCACGAGTTCGACTTGTTCTTCCTAAATATGTCGACGTCCGTCTTTTTTTCGGGTTTTCTGTGGATACTCTATGTCGCACTAGAGCCCTTCGTACGAAAGCGTTGGCCGGGGTGGATAATCTCCTGGAGCCGCCTGCTCGCTGGGGATTATCGTGATCCACTTGTCGGACGCGACATACTGTTTGGCGCGGTCATTGGCGCCGGCATTATAGTCGCGCAGATACTTGCTCACGTCGGCCCGCAGTTACTTGGTCAATCTTCCGAGCTGTTTCTCAATCCCGGCAGCGTCGTAATTGGGACGCAACTCTTCTTTCTACGGTTCGCCGGCCAACTGACGGCCGCACTTTTTCAAGCTTTCATCGCCTTGTTCTTGCTGCTTCTATTCGTCGTTGTCCTGCGTCGCGAGCTGCTGGCGCTGGTGGCGCTCTGGCTGCTCATGACGGTACTCATCACTCTGGTAGCCCAGGTGAAATTGGCTATGATTCCGTTTACCGCTCTGACGGCTTTCCTCATGCTTTTTGCGCTGAAACGCTACGGCCTGCTGACGTTGATTTCTGCTATCTTCTTCTCCCACCTCGCGGTCTTTTACCCGATCACAACCGAGCTCACCGCCTGGTACGCAACCGACTTCACCATCGCGCTCGTAATCTGCGTGCTGCTTGCCGCTTACGGTTTCTACACATCTCTCGGCGGCCAGAAGCTATTGTCGGCGAAGCTGCTGGAGGAATAGGAAGCAGGAGCAGGAAGCAGGAGCAGGGGCAGTGAGCAGTAAACATGGTCAAGGTGGAATGTCTCTGGGTTGGGAAGGGGGCCTGCCCGATTCATCGGGCTAGCCTGCAAGGCTGTTAGGCCAGCGCTTGTAGCGCTGATTAAGCCAACGTCATCATCTCTGATCAGCGCGCTTTAGCGTGCTTACATCACATTTGGCCTTAGCCAATAAATCTCAACTGAGGAAGGCCGTTGAAACGGCCTCACAAAATATTTCTCGCGCTGAACCAGTCGTAAAACGGCTGGCCTAATTGCCCTCCGGGCTAGCCGCATGAATGCGGCATTGGACGAGTGAGCGGTGGGCGGTGAGCAGTCTGCAAGCGTGCACCGCTCAAGATAGAATGTCTCCTCAAGATGGAATGTCTCTAGGTTGGGAAGGAGGCATGCCCCCGCTCAGCAAACAACGGTTGGAATGC
>JALZOO010000179.1 GCA_030913905.1 Acidobacteriota bacterium | reverse complement strand
CTCTGACCCAGTTCAGCCATGATAGATCACGTTCCGTTGCTTCACCGGGAGCCAATGCGAAAATTGGAGTGGATTGGTTGTTGCCCGTCAGTAACACAAGGCCCTCACGAGAAATATCCTGAAGCCGAAGGCTTATTGGTGCTCGGGCCACAACGCGTTGTTTGCCAGACAGCGTGGTCGCGAGCAATGCCTGGGCCTCTCCCGCCTTCGTGGCAGTGAACCAAACCTCGTCTCCGGTCGCCGACCATGCAAGGCCGTCTGCGCCAACCCAATCTTCGGAGAGCTTCTTTCTTTGTCCACTTGAATCGACAACCATGACCGAGCCGCGATCGTCGCCGACAACGGGATGATCAAGAAATGCCACCGCGTCACCTTTAGGAGAAACGCGCGCGTTGCTGATGTATCCCTCTGTCTCATACAGGACTTTGCCTATTGGATACTCGAGGTAATTACGGGCGTCATCGAAGCGGACTATTGCCAGACTGCCATTTGGACCCCAATCGGCTTCCTGAACATTCTCGTGCACCTCGCGGGCGGCCCCTCCGCCCATAGGCAGACGCGCCAACGTACCTCGACGGACCGAGTGATAAAGTTGACTACTATTAAGAAGCACCGCCAATTCGCTCGTCGAAGATACGGCCAGCACGTGAGCATCCGTCAGCCCCAGAGCCTTCGACTCCGGTGTCCCTGGGCGCATTTCATAGATGTCAATAGGATTGCCATTCCAGGCTGCGCTGAACAGGATGGTGTGACCATCCGGTGCAAATCGGCCTGAAAAAATAGTGCCGCGGCGAAAAGTCAATTGCTGATATGACGCCGGATCTGACCTGCCACTGCTCCTTCCCAGATAGAAAGTCGCAGCGAAAGCGCTGAGAACAAAGAGGACAATTGCGCCGACGACCCACATGCGTTTGGCGCGTCGCCTGGAAAAGACGCGAGCTGACGCCAGCGTCGGGCCCGAGATGGTAGCGGTTCCTGCCAGTGATTCAATATCGAATGCGAGATCTCTCGTCGACTGGAAACGATCTTCAGGTCGCTTCTCCAGACAGTGTTGCACAATGCGCTCAAAGGCGGGCGCGATGCCGCGTTTTTCCTCGGATAGCTCTAGCGGCTCTTGAGTTAGAATCGCGCTCATGACCTCGATGGGAGACTCCCCACGAAACGCCCGCTTCCGGGTGAGCATTTCATACAAGACCGCCCCAAAAGAGAAAATATCTGAACGATGGTCAGCCGGCTCGCCGCGCACCTGTTCCGGTGACATATAGCCCACGGTACCCATTACTACGCCGGCGCCAGTTTTGAGGCGCACTGTGTCGGCTTCCGGCTCCGAGGCAAAGTCAGAAAGAGGGTTGGTGAGCTTGGCCAGGCCAAAGTCGAGAATCTTTACCTGTCTGTCTTTGGTGATAAAGAGATTTTCTGGCTTCAGGTCCCGGTGAATGATTCCCTTCGCGTGTGCCGCCGACAAACCCTTCACAATCTGCTGCGCATAATCGATCGCTTTTTTGAGAGGAATCGCCCCAATACGCAGCCTCTCTCGAAGTGTTTCGCCTTCCAGCAGCTCAGAGACGATGTAGGGCGCGCCGTTATGAGTACCTACATCATAGATGGCCAATATGTTCGGATGATTAAGCGCGCTGGCGGATCTTGCTTCCTGTTCGAAACGATAAAGTCGCTCAGCGGCAGTTGCTAACTCTGAAGGAAGAATCTTGATTGCGACGTCGCGGCCCAGCGTTGCATCGGTCGCCCGATACACCTGGCCCATGCCACCTTCACCGATAAGCACGTGGAGTTCGTATCTGCCAACACGTGTGCCGGGCTCAATTTCCATTGGAGTGGATAGCATCTGTGTGTGCGGCGCAGCTTGAATCTGAATACGGCTCGAGGATTCTAAATGAGTTCTGGCTGCCGCGCTAGAGTGGTATAACGGGAACGTTCAGGCGGCAATTGATGGCCATCGCAACCTATGAGGAATAGGCAGAATTACACGCAACGCTACGCGTCGCCTAAGGCGGCTCGTTTTTCCTTTTGAGGCAAGGCGATGAAATCTTTACTGGCGTGCTCGCTAATGATGCTCATAGCTGCGATTGCTTTTAGTCAGCCAGCACCGCAGGACGCGGACGTCCGCTCAGCAGGCATTGAAACGAGTTACGACAGGACAAAAGACATAACCACGGTGCGACTCATGCCCGTGCAGATCTCTGGCAAGAAGGACAAATACCACAGCCTTCACGTGTCGCCTTCGTTCAGTTATCCCGCGCGAGTTTATGTGAAGCCTGAAATCGTCGACTTTGAACTACAAACGATTGTGAGAGGACGACTCGACAGCGATCTTTACGTCGACTTCCTTATCGACGGCGAAAAGATATTTCTTAGTTCCAGTCGTCGAGGAATCAAGCATCCAGTTCCCGGACGCGTTTGGATGGGTGAACGGCTTGTTTTCCGTATGCCATATGCCACGCTTTTCAAGCTGGCAAATGCGAAGCAGGCGGCGGTAAGGCTGGATGGCATTTCCTTTGAATTCAAGGATGCTCATAAGCGCGCGCTCAAAACTTTTGCGGAAAGCGCGGCGAAGCCTTGAGAGCGCCAAAACCAGAATGACGCAGAACGACATCAACAACCAACGTCTGATGTGCATGATCGGCGTGGCGGTTCTGCAGCCCGCGGAATTCGTGATAATCAGGATCCGGCAGTAAGCGGGTGCCGGGAGGTAGACTCTTCACTCTTTACCTAGCTTATTCATCGCTTCGGTAAACTTCTCAACATCAGAACGTGTGCGTTCGAGGGCGCGGCGACTATCAAGGTAGGCCGCCCAGACAGGAGTTTGCGTCAAGGCCTTGGTTGTGTCCTGATCAAGCGCCAGGGCCATCACTGCAATCAGATCGCTCACAACGCGAGTGTGGTCCAGCAAAGACTGGATGATCGAATATGCAACCCGCGCTTGCTCATAGTCGAGATCGAGGGGCGCATCGGCTGGTGGGGAATCTTCGTGAAGCGGTTGGTCGTTCAATCTTTTTGCTCCTGCTCGAACCAACTACCGCGTACAAACGGGAGCTCCGTTACCTGCGCTGCAACTTCAACGTCACTTCCCACGACTTTCACTGCGGTGCCCGGAGTCAGGTAGTCGTATTTCACATAGGCCAGCGCGATGGTGCGATCCAAGCGTGGCGAGTAAATCGCGGAAGTTATTCGGCCAATATCTTTCTCATCGATCGATTTGATTGACGAACCCGCCTGCAACTTCACGGCTTCATCCGTAGTCAAGCCGACAAGTTTTTTCGCTACGTGACCGCGATACTTGATTCGCGCAATTATCTCCTGACCGACATAACAACCCTTCGTAAAACTGACAGCGTCGTCAAGATTGCTTTCCGTAACAATGTTGCTCTCATCCATGTCGATTCCAAAGCGAGGTAGGCCCGCTTCAATCCGCAGGATCTCGAGCGCGTTGTGGCCCACTGGCCGCGCTCCCGCCTCCTGAAACGCACGCCACAAGCTCACCGCGTGTTTTGAATCCAGGATTAGATCAAAACCGTCTTCGGTTGTGTGTGATGCGCGAACTACGGTCACGCCGCTCTCATGCCATAGGGTTACCATCGCTCCGTTGGGCGCTAATTCAGCCACCTCGCCCATTACCGACCGCAGCAAGTTGGCGGCGTTGCTTCCCTGTAACGATAGCTCGGCAGTTTCGTTTGTAATGTCAGTAACGCGAAAGTCGCCCGCCAGAGTGAAACGCTCAATTGTTTTCAAGACACTCTGATGCGTAGTTGCTTCCGTATCAAGCAAGTATGTAGGACTGACATTCTTGCCTTCCCCTTCATCCTTCAGGCGAACAACCCGGACGCTGGCAATCAGCCGCCCCTGGACGTTTGGAAAAGCCGCCGGCATCCATGAACCCTCAGCCAGCGTTTTCATGTCGTTCGTGATCAGGCCGTTGAGAAATTGCACAGCTTCGGAACCGCCAACAAGAATCCGACCGCGCGGAGACAAATCGATTAAGCCTGCGCCACCGTCGCGCACCGCGGCATACTCGGCTTCGTCGTTGCCGTAGGTTGCAGGCACACGCCAACCATCGCGCTTGATCATCGTCGCGCCGAGAGCGACATGCGATTGGTCGAGCGGTGATTGCAGTATTTCGACTAATTCTGTCATCTTCATTTACGGCTCTGCCGCCTGATGTGCGGAAAGGCGAAGCCTTTCCGTTAGGCACATCGTCAATCTGGAGGCTTCGCCTCCTCTTGGGGCGCAGACCTAACAACTTCAACGCGGTCCGGAAAAGGCAAAGCCTTTCCGCACATCAGGCGGCGAAGCCGCGCGCATCGTGCTCTAAAGTCTGTTTAATCGCTCGGGCTACTACTTTGTAATCCTGTAACTGTTCAGCCTCACGCCGGTGTGACGCCAGAACCTGCGGGCTCGGGTGATATATCGGCACCAGCACGCGCCCGTGCCAATGATGTATTGCTGCTGCCGACTCTTTCAAACTGAAGTTGTGGGGCTGGATCGCTTTCAGTGCAGACAGCGCTACCGACCCAAGTGTCACTACCACCTGCGGATCAACGAGCTCCAATGTCTCTCGGAGAAAATAAGAACAGTTCGTCAATTCAGATGTCGTCGGTTTGCGGTTGGCGCCTGACGCAGCCCGGGGATTACACAGAGCTGCACTGGTAATGAAGATGTTGTCACGACTCAAACCGATCGAGGCAAGAAATCGATCGAAGTTCTGGCCCGACTGATCGCCCGAAAAGGGCACATGCGTGCGGTCCGCGCCTTTGCGCCCCGGAGCTTCGCCAATAAACATGATTCGCGCTGAAGTTCGGCCGTTCCGCTCGCTGAACACAGCCGTCCGGTCACACATTGACGGGCAACGGTCGCACACGGCTGCCTCCGCGATTAGCTCCCTGAACCCTGCCTCTCGAAATTTCTTAGTCGCCATTCGAATAGATTTCATCACAAAGTAGGAAAGACACAAAGAGCCCACACAATCCGGCCCACGCTATCGAACAGTAAAATGGAATTACACTTAAGATCGAGCCGGACTTATGGTCGCAGGCTAATCCGGTAGGTCTTGATTTTTGAGTTGAGGGTGGTGGCGTTCATGCCAAGCAGTCGCGCGGCACGTGATTGATGCCCGCCGGTTTGCTCGAGCGCGCGACGGATGAGGTCGATTTCAAATCGACGCACCTGATCGTAAAAGTTAATGCCGCGGCCCAAATCCTGGACCGCTCCCACGCTCGCGCCTTCCTGAGAATCAGCAATAACCGATTGAGGATCGCTTATCTCGGGACGCAAACATTGTCGCGTTACCTCGTCACCGGGCGCGATCACAACGGCCCGCTCGATCGCGTTTTCCAGTTCACGAACATTCCCCGGCCAGGCGTAGGCTTCCAGCAAAGCCAACACTTCCGGCGCTACCTGGTCGGAAACGTGGCGGCCGTTTTCCTCGTTATACTTCTCGATGAAATGCTGTGACAGCGGAAGTATGTCTTCGCGCCGGTCCCTCAACGGCGGTAATTCAATCGGCACAACCGCCAGCCGGTAATACAAATCTTCGCGAAACGTTCCATTCTTGACCGCCTCTTTCAGCTCGATGTTCGTGGCGGCAATAATGCGCACATCCACGCGCCTAGGAGTGGTGTCGCCGAGCGGAGTAAACTCGCGTTCCTGAATAACGCGTAGTAGTCGAACTTGTGTTTCCGGAGGGATGTCGCCGATCTCATCAAGGAATATTGAGCCGCCATCAGCGACTTCGAACAATCCTTTTTTCGCGGCTACCGCCCCGGTAAACGCTCCTCGAGTGTGGCCGAAGAGTTCGGATTCGAGCAGTTCGGAAGGAATGTTAGAGCTGTTAACGGTGACGAACGGCTTCCCGACACGCGGACTTGATTCGTGAATCGCTTTTGCAATTAGTTCCTTGCCCGTTCCGCTCTCGCCGGTAATCAAAACAGTTGAACGCGCCGGCGCTACCTGTTCCACCAACCGAAAAACTTCCTGCATCACGTCCGAGCGCCCGACGATCGCGCCTCGATCAACAGCTCGGCTCATCGCCCGGCGAAGCGTTCGGCGTTCTTCTTCTTTGCGGCGCCTCTTGATGCCGTTAGCGACGGTCGCGGTAATCTGCTCGTTTTGAAAAGGTTTGCGAATGCAACCAAATGCGCCGTGTTCCCAGGCCGCGATTGCAGTATCGAAAGTCGCGTAAGCCGTGATCATGACGACCGCCGCTTCGGCATCCATCTTTAGAAACTCTTCCAGCGCCCGCAGACCACCGATGCCAGGCATCGAGACATCCAGGAGGACCACGTCGTATGCACGCCGGCCGTAGGCCTCCAGTCCCTCTTCGCCGGTCTTGGCGAGGTCCACGCGGTAGCCCTCCGCCGAGAGAAGCGTCTCGAGGACTTCGCGCATTATCTCTTCGTCATCGACGATGAGTACTGAACCTTTTTTAGCCACTCGTCTTTCCGTCTTTACAGCCAATGCTCCGGGTCTCCATGTTCAAAAGCGAGACAGTTTAGGCGAGAATCGACACAAAGAAAAATGCAAGAGCCAGCGACGGTCGCTGAGCTCTTGCGTGTTATGGGTTTCAGTCAGGTTGAAAGGTTATCTAGGGTTCCCCTCGAATCAGTCGCCCACCGCTTGTAACTCAGCGCGAGCATGCGCGGTCGGCAACGTGATCCGAAATGTAGTGCCATGTCCCGGGCTGCTTTCAACACTGATATGTCCCGAATGTTCCTGCACAATTCCGTAGGAGACCGCCAGACCGAGTCCGGTTCCCGCCCCGACTCCCTTGGTCGTATAAAATGGGTCGTAGATTTTGGCTACGTTCTCCGGCGCGATTCCCATCCCGCTATCAGCCACTTCAACCGCCAGGGAGTGATCGTCTGAAGGAACCGTGGAAATTCTGATCGTGCCGCCGGCCTGAATCGCATCTCGCGCATTCAATAAGAGATTCGTGAACACTTGCTGAAGCTTGCCGGCATTCCCGAAAACCAGCGGCGCATCCGGATCGTAGTCGCGCACGATTTCGATCTGATTACCGCGCATTTGTGGCTCGAGCAGCTGCAAAGTGTCGTCAAGCACGCGGCTGATGTCGATGTCGGAAAATTCCGTGGCGCTGCCGGTGCGCGAAAAGTTGAGCAGGTTGTTGACGATGTTAGTTGCGCGTTCAGCCTGCCGACGAACCTTCTGCAACAAAGCGTGCTTGGGATCCGACTCCGCCAGCATGCCCATTAGCATTTGGGTATACGAAGAAACTCCCGTGAGCGGCGTGTTGACTTCATGCGCAACGCCGGCTGCCAGCAAGCCGATCGACGAAAGCTTCTCGCGCTGTTGCAACTGCTCTTCAAGACGGATACGGGAGGTTACATCTTCGAGCACGACCAGCGCGCCGGTTTGCTCCAGCGTGTCTTGCAACGGGGCAATAGCAATGTTCAAAACGAGGGGGCGGCCGGCACACGTGGCCGTGTGAATCTTGTAGATGTTACGCGTTTGCTTCAACTGCCAGCGATCGACGCCAAGCACCTGGCTGAGCGTGTCGGCGAAGTCTTCTGAGAAAAGATCTTCAACTCGTTTTCCAATCGCTTCCGCGCGACTCACGTCTAGTATTTCTTCAAGCGCGGAGTTTAGACGCGTTACCCTGCCCTCCAGGTCGACGGCCAGCAGACCAACGTTGATCGACTCAATAATCGATTCGTTAAACTCTTTGAGAATTTTTAGTTCTGCGGCCCGCTCCTGCTGCTCCTGATACAACAGGCTGTTTTCGATAGCGACGGCCACATATCCTGAAACCGTTAGCAGAATATTAACGTCTTCGGAGGAGAGCAGTGCTCCATCGGCAGAGCGTCCCAGTCCAATGACCGCCACCATGCGGCCGCGAACTACACAGGGCACGTAATAATGAAGAGACCGGCGCACAAAACCGGTTGTCTCGGGAATCAGGTCCAAATCATCGGTGCGCACCACGCCGGTTTCTGCTGAACGAATGCGGATCATCTCGCGAAAGTCAGGCGGTACCACCATCTCTGCCGAGAGACCCGCCGCACGAGCAACGCGGTAGCCTGCCTGGGCGTGCTTGTCTTCTATAAAGATCGCCACGCGGCCGACGTTCATTACTTCCTGCAGCCGGTGCACGAGCGAATCAAGCAGCGGATCCAGAGCTGTCGTGGCGGAAAGAGTGCGCCCAAAATCCAGTAGGCTGTTGCGCATGTCATAGCGCTCGCCGTAGAACAAGCGGTCGATCTGTTCCTGTAGAAAATTCTTCACCGGGGCGGCAACCATCACGATGGCAGCCATCGCCACAATCGCAACCACGACCCGCAGCGTGATTTCACCGGAAGTAAAACCATCGTCACCGCTAAGGGCATAAAGGCCAGCGAGGTAGACCACTGAACCAACCATCAACGCAATGGCCAGCGTGGTAAACACATAAACAAAAACGCGCCGCACCACCAGCTCGACGTCCATCAGACGATATCGAAGCACGGAATAGCCGAAGGCCAGTGGAATGAGAATCAGCGGCAACACTGCGGCATTAGTCAGCCACGGATCGGCCTGTGTGCCCATCAGATATCCCACGCCATAAAGCAGTGTGAACGGAGCCACGGCGAGCAATGAGCCCCAGATTACCCACTTCATCTGCTGCCGAATCACCGCCGTCTTCGCCTTGACCCAGGTTTTGATCAGGAAATAGACGCTGGCTAGTAAGGCCACCACAAAATGGGCGAAACTCAGTTTGTAAAAGAGTTCGACAAAGGAATCTGACACTGCCGGCACGTTGCCAAGTGGCGGAACGATGGGAGTCAAGACATTGCGTAGGAAAACAAAACTGGCGAGCGCCAGAAGCAGCAGCGCCGGCACGTATAGCAAAGCTGCGCGCCAACGTTTCTCCTGAAAGAGTTGTTGCCGCTCCGGATAAACCAGACAGAAGTGCAGGAAGAGTGGAGGAAACAGAATGAAGGCTGCGTTCTTCAAAAACGCGATCGCGAGATCTAAGTCTCGGTAGCTGCCAACCGGCGTGTAAGAGTGAAAGACAAAAGCCGCCAGACAAAGCGTAGCGAAGTGTAGCGCGAAGGGCGCGCGTCCACCTTGCTTGAAAAGAACGAAGAAACCTACGAACAGGTACACCAGTCCGATCAGATTGATGTAGAGCTCCCGAGGTGTCCACTTGTGAATTGCATTTAGATGATCGAGATCGGCGTAGTAATAGCGACTCTCCTCCGGATACGAAGGACGCTCGATCAGATAGTGGATGTTGCCGTCGATGTCAGCCTGGTCCAAATAGATCTGAACATCTCTGGCGTGCGCAACTTCGTCGTAGTTTTTGTTGTCGAGACTGATGGCTATCAGTCGATCGCCGGGCAGAATTTGAGCGCGCGCTCCCGAAGAGTCCGCCTCGACAGTTTCAGCGAGAATGCCCTGCTTGGTATCCGACCATCTGACGCCGTCCCAGGCCGGCGTTTCCCGTTTCAAGCGCTGGGCAAAGTTGAGGATGCCCGCAGTCAAAAGCAACGCCGTTCCTGCGAGTACCAACCAGGTCCCAGTTGTAAAAACTGATCGTTTCACTGAAAGCTTTCACCAACAGAATCCAAAACACGCCGATCCGGAAATAAAAATGCAAGGTATGTTCCCAGAAGCTGTTTACCTGGGAACTTATGGGCTTGAGGCTTTCGGTGGGCACCTGGAGCTGAAGACGCTGTCTTATCGCCCATAATTTGTTCTAACCGCTAATGCCGAGATTTTCCCAAGGATGCACTGGTCGGCACAAACCTATCCAACTTTTTGAACTTTTCCGAGATTTTGGAGAATTCGCCGGACAGGCCTAAATCGAGCAGTAAACTCGGGAACAAAAAGGAAGGTCCCGTCGGGTGGTTCTCCTTCTAAAACCTTACGGATATACCACCGCGAACGGAGCGACGGCCCGTGGTGAGTTGGGTAAATATCTCTCCATTGTCGGTGGTCGTCTGGAAGTCCATGAGGTTACGAGCATCAAGCACGGCTTCGGCGCGAAGAGGCAGCCCGAAGCTCGGTAGTTCCTGCGTAACCTGAATGCTTAGCGACGGGTCGTAAACGGCCAGGCGTCCGGCAAAAGGATCGATTGCAAACACCGTTGCGTTTGGCGAGAAGCGCAAAACGGTTCGAATGTTGGTGCCGGTGCCAAAATCGGCTCCGAGCTGCAATGCGCCTGTTTGAAAGAACCCGCTCTCAAAAAGTTCGGCTGGACTCGATGCATCGTCTGCGAGTCGTTGACCGCGACCAAACGAATAGCCGGCTGACGCTGTCCAGGCGCGGCTCAATCTTCGTGTGTAAACGAGCCGCATTCCTCTCGCGGCGCCCTGTTGATTCGCAACGTTAATGAAGGCTTCGCCGGTGGTGCCTGAAAACGCGCTAATCGGCGTACTGAGTAAACCGATGCCACGGCCAGTGGTTGTATCAAAGAAAGCACTCGCATCCAGACTTGATTCATTATCGAGAACTCGTTCGACGCCGAATTCCAAACGATGGCTACGTTCCATTACTGCCTGGCCATCCACGAAAGCAATCGGTCGCTTGCTCACATCGCTGAAAGCGACTTGGGCATCCTCGAAGACTGCCACACTCTGCCAACTGCTCTCGTCACCGCCTGGCGCATAGCCAGCTCGCAGGCGCGTGCGCGCATTGGCGTCGAATTGCACACCGATTTTCGGACTAATCGAACGTGCTCCACCAGCTCCAACGAATCGCGAGTAATCGATTCCAAGAACGACGACGATGCCGTCACGAATAATCCATTCATCTACCGCACGCACTGAATACTGGCCGACTCTCTCTGTTTCGTAGCCTTTCGCTGTCGACAACACGGGCGCCCCATAACGCACGACGCCGACGCCAACTCCAAGCCGATGTCGCTGACCTGCGCGAACTCGCGTGCTTGCTTCAAATCGCCCCGGAGCATTCGGCCCCACGCCCGTCTGACCCGCAAAAATCAGTTGAACGCCACGACCGCCGGACGTAGACAGAGCGAAATTAAACCCGGGATAAGCGGCACCATATCCATCGCTCGCAAAATAGGTTTCGACCACTCCCTGCAGGTGACGCTGGGTATCTTTTCGGGCGGTCTCCTCACTGTCCTCGCTGGGGACGACTGGGGCCGCATCTACGGCAGGTTCAATTCCGAGCGCTGCCTGTATGTCGCGATCTTCGCCTTCTTGTGCCTGAAAGATCGAACGCCGCGTCTGAGACGAACGCAAGGTCCAACGAACATCCTCGCGATCCTTGCGACGCTCCGGCAACGTCTTGCCCGTGCCGACAGGTTCAAGGTTGAAACGGTAAACAAGTTCCTGCGACGCGCGTACTTCGACGGAAGTGAAAACGACTGCGTTGAAGCCTTCAGCGATAGCCCGTATGCCATAGCGGCCGGGAGAGACGCGAGTGGTGAAGCGTCCCTGATCGTCGCTGCGAGTTTGTTTGATGACCTTGTTTGCACCCTCTCTAACCAAAGAGATAAGTGCCCCTGCCACAGGATTGCCTTTGTTGTCTTGAACGGCGCCGGTGATGGTTCCGAGGTTTACTCTACTCGCGCTCGCAACTGGGGCTTGCAGACACAGGACCGCTGAGAACATCGTCAAGCACAGCGCGGCCATTCCAACCATTCTTGTCCCTGGTAGTCTTCTCATATCCACGAAACCTCCTTACGTCTCGCGTCGGAAACGTTTGAAGTAATCGAGTTTGGTTGTGGTCTGCGCAAAGTAGGGAAGAGTCTCCTATCGTTCTTGCAGGCTTAAAGGGCTGCAAGCAGCCTCGCCTCACCCTGGAAGGCGAACTGGTTCAGGCCAGGAGACTTACCGGAACCGTTGAATAGTGGGCATTTTCCGCCAATAAATAGGCCCTGTCAAGCAATGTTGACGGTCAAAGGCTATGAATTTGCCCCGTCTTTGCCGCGGGTTCAAACCACGTGCTAGCATCGGAGTTGTACTAATTTGTAACAATTTCCGATTTATGCCATTCATGATTGACGAAGTTCGGTCCACCAAGCTTTCTAACGGGATTACAGTCTTGACGGAACATATGCCCGGCCTACGGTCTGTGACCGCCGGAATCTGGGTCCGTCGCGGCTCCCGCCACGAATCCCCCAACCTCAACGGCATCTGCCATTTCATCGAACACGCAGTTTTCAAAGGAACTGAGCGTCGCACGGCTCGCGATATCGCGATTGAGTCAGACCGACTAGGGGGTAACCTTGACGCCTTTACTACCCATGAGATGACCGGATTCGCGCTAAAGGTTGCGGATAGAAGTTTGCCGGAGGGATTTGATCTGCTTGCCGACTTGTTGGCCAATCCCCGTTTCGACCAGAATGACCTCGATCGGGAACAAAGGGTCATACTCGAAGAGATGAAAATGGTGGAAGACACGCCTGATGAACTGTTGGGCGAACTGTTCAACGCCGCCTACTTTCCAAATCATCCTCTCGGACGTCCCATCGAAGGTACGAAGGAAACTGTTGCCACATTCGATCGCAAAACGATTTCCGAGTTTCATACCCGCGAGTTTTCGCCCTCCAATCTGGTAGTCGCAGCTGCCGGGAACATTGACCACGAACGCCTGGTAGAACTCGTTGATCGCACACTGAACGGCCTGGCCGCAAAGCCGGTGACAACTCATTCTGCCGCGTCGACCCACCCGCCACAGCCGGCGTCGCCGATTCTCATTGAGCAGAAGAAGGAGCTCGAACAGGTGCATCTGGTGATCGCAGCGCCCTGGCCCCATGCTCGCAGCGGACAACGTTATGCTGCCAGCTTACTGGCGTCAGTCGTAGGTGGAGGCACCTCCAGCAGACTTTGGCAAACGGTTCGCGAAGAGCGCGGTTTGGCTTATTCAGTTGGCGCCGGCGGAAGCACGTTTTCAGATGTTGGGGTCTTCACAATTTATGCCGGCACATCGCCGGAGCATCTGGACGAGGTTCTCGACCTTTCGATGGCGGAGATACGACGAGTTGTGCGCGAAAGCGTCTCAACAGAAGAGCTGAAACTGGCCAAAGATCAGGCCATCTCATCGATACTACTGGGGCTGGAATCGTCGAGTGCACGCGTCAGCGCGCTTGCACGGCAGGAAATTATTCATGGTCGCCGGATCTCGCCGGAGGAAGTTATTGAAAAGATGGGGGCTGTCACTCCAGATGATATGCAGCATGTCGCCCGCCAGTTTTTCACCACCGAATCGTTAGCGCTTGGCGCTCTTGGAAACCTCAACGGCTTCCGCGTCGATCGCTCCCGCCTGCAAATTTGATCGGTCGCCGCGTGGGCTCTCTAGTGCAAACGGCTTTCCACAAAAAGTATCATCAATCAGTCCACTGGGCCGGTATCAGAACCGGGAGCGGTAGCGACCGGTTCCGCGTGATACAAAAAATACCATGCGAAAAATACTAGCGCTCATGTCTGACAGGAAACCCGGTCGCTACCGCTCCCGGTTCTGATACCGGTGCAGCCTTTTTTTGTGCAACTGACTTCGCAAACGTACTTTTCGTTATAGCTAACCGGTAGCCGTTTCACACATAAAATGATAAAGTTTCCTTTCAACGCCTTCTTAGTTGCTCGTTCATAGTTTTACATCCTTAACATGAAAATTACCGTTCTCGGCAGCGGATCAACTGGCAATGCGGTCCTGATCGTTGCAGGGGAAACTCGCGTTCTCGTTGATGCTGGTCTAAGCGCGAAGGAAATCACCCGCAGGCTCGCGATGGTCGGCGAAGACGCTCAACGGCTCGATGCCGTCCTGGTTACACATGAACATGGCGACCATGCCGGCGGCTTACGTGTGTTGCTCAGGATGGTTGATTGTCCGGTTTACATTTCCGCAAAAACCTGTGACGCCTACGTCAGCGAACGTTTCAACGTCAATACCGAGGAACCACGGAAACGTGCGAAAGCCCTGCAAAACCGCGTCGAACACATCGAATCGAGCAGAGACTTTCGCATCGGAGAGATCGATTTTCATCCCTTCACAATTCCGCACGACGCGGTAGACAATTTTGGTTTTACGGCTACACATCAAGGCGTGAAGATTGCGACGCTGATGGATTTTGGGCACATGACAACCCTGATTACTGAACAACTGCGCGGCTGCGCCGCAGTCGTGATTGAGTCAAACCACAGCCGCGACATGCTGAAGGCTTGCGACGTTTATCCATGGGAACTGAAGCAGCGCATCCTCTCGCGGCTTGGACATCTCTCGAACGAAGATGTGGCTGAGTGGATTGGTGATGGCTTCGATGGGGCCGCAAGATTTCTCGTGCTGGCCCACCTGTCACAGCGAGCCAACAATCCTTATCTCGCCAAAATTTCCGCCGAAGTAGCGTTGCAGGAACGTTTTCCGCTTTTCCACGGAGACACGCAGGTTAGCTTGTCATCTCCGAAGGAGCCAACTCCCTGGATCGAGGTGTGAGGGTTGAGGGAAGAAGGCGGATGAAACGTTTTTCTGTGAAGGTCCGCGTGTTCTCTTTCGCACGATTGTTTCAATTTTCTTTGATCGTGCTGGCTTCAATAATCAGCCTGGCATGTGCGTCACAACCGGAACGGCGAACGATTCCGCCGGAAGTCGAGTCGGCCATTTCCAGCATTAGCGAAGAAATAGCGGCGGAGCGATACGAAAAAATTTACAACGAAGCTTCGGAGTTGTGGAGACAAGACGCAACTCTCGAACAATCTGTCGCCGCCTTCAAGACACTGCGGGAGAAACTCGGATCAGTTGAAAACCGAACCTTGCAGTCCGCGACCGAACAAGAGAATTCCGGCGGACCGTTAAAAGGGCGCGCCTACATCGTCACCTATAGAACAAAGTTTCAGAATGGCGAGGGCATGGAAACTTTCACGCTCGTTCAGCGCGACCACCGCTGGCTACTGGCGCGTTACATGGTCAACTCAACTGCCCTGAGATAAGTAAGACAGACATTCTTGTCTGTCTCCGATGGGAGCGAGGAGCAATTGCTGCATCAAAAGACGGAGATTTTCCATATATCATTTCTCAATTCTCATTTGCCATTTACCGCTGCGCTTCTAGCGCGCGCCTGCTGCACTCTTTTACCTAATGTGAACCAGTTCGCAATGACAAATGAGAACTGAGAAATGGAAAATGTTTTTAGTAGTAAGTTAAGCAAGATGACGGAATGACAGGCAGGAATGCCTGTCCTACTCAATTTATGATCGAACGCTACACACTGCCGGAAATGGGTGCGCTCTGGAGCGAACAGAGCAAGTTTCAGAAGTGGTTGGAAGTGGAAATTGCTGTCTGCGAAGTGCACGCGGAGATGGGAACTATTCCTAAGCAGGCACTGAAGCAGATCAAGTCGAACGCAGTTTTTTCGGTAGATCGAATAAACGAAATTGAGAAGACCACTAACCACGACGTCATCGCCTTTACCACCAACCTCGCCGAGAACATTGGCGAAGCTTCTCGTTTTGTACACTACGGTCTGACTTCGTCCGACGTCGTCGACACCGCCAACGCGTTACTGTTGCGGGACGCGTGCGACATCCTGCTGAAGAAGATCGATGCTCTGCTCGACGTACTCAAGCAACGCGCTCAGGAGTTTAAGCACACGCCGCAGATTGGTCGCACCCACGGAATTCATGCGGAACCGACATCTTTCGGACTCACCTTCGCGCTCTGGTACGCGGAGATGCGCCGCAATCGCCAGCGACTGGAGCGGGCGCGAGACGCTGTCGCGGTTGGCAAGATAAGTGGCGCGGTCGGCGCATTCGCTCTTCTCGATCCGGTGGTTGAAGAAAAGGTCTGCAAACGACTGGGCCTCAAGGCGGCCCCCGTCTCAACACAGATCATTCAACGCGATCGTTACGCGGAATACCTGTGCACGCTGGCAATCATTGCATCGTCGCTGGATAAATTTGCGCTCAACATTCGCCACTGGCAGCGAACCGAAGTCGGCGAAGCTCAGGAACGTTTCAGTGCAGGGCAGAAAGGCTCGAGCGCCATGCCACACAAGCGAAATCCGATCATTTCGGAACGTATCTGTGGCCTCGCCCGCATCATTCGAGCGAACAGTGTTGTCGGACTTGAGAATGTCGCGCTCTGGCATGAGCGGGACATTTCGCATTCGTCAGCCGAACGCGTGGTGCTGCCCGATTCGAGCATTGGTCTTGATTACATTCTCCACAAGGCGACGGGCTTGATCGGCGGACTAGCGGTTCATCCGAAGCGAATGCTTGAAAACCTTCAGCTAACGAGGGGTTTGGTGTTCAGCGGACAACTGCTGCTGGCGCTTACGCAGAAGGGCGTGTCACGCGAGACGGCTTACGAGTGGGTGCAAAGAAATGCGATGAAGGTGTGGGACGAGAACAAGGATTTTCAGGAGCTGGTCACGAAGGATTCTGACATCAGCTCCCATCTTTCGTCTCAAGAGATTGGTGACGTCTTCAAGCTCGAGACTTACTTGAGAAACATCGACACGATCTTTGAAAGAGTCTTTAAGGATTGAGTCGCGCTATTTCTCCACAATCTTTTCGGCCATGTTGCCGATAATTGGCAGTTTAAACTTCTGCCCCTGGTAGGCTTTCACTGCAGCGAAGATCAGACCAATAAACATTACCATCGCAATCAGCCAGAACAGCAGCCAGATTAGCCAAACAAGCATGCTGACCAGCGTCCCGAGGCCGCCGCCAACCATGGCGCCGCCGATGCCAAAGGCCACCGTCAGTACCATCGCCACGATCATCAGCACAATCATGATTATTGAATTGGCAACACCGAAAAGAATCGACTGCATGGCGTGGAACCGCACGAAACGGTTTTCTTTTTCGAGAAAGAAAAATATCAGTCCCACGATCCATATGTATGAGATGGCCGCGGCTACTTTTGGATCCATGCCGCCCAAGCCTGAGCTGGCTGGTGGCGGACTGCCGCCGGGCGTTCCGTAGTTCTGCTGTCCGGGTGGTGGATTCTGCATTAGGTTCTCCTGATTGTTGGTCGCTAGAGATTCAACACCAAGTTGCGGGCCGAGATATTATGCTATTCGCTACACATCAAGCAATGAATGTCTTAGTATGAAAGGGAAATCCGGAACTATTAATGAAGAATATGAAAGCCAAAGTCTACGTTAGTCTTAAACCGGGCGTTCTCGACCCGCAGGGTAAAGCGATCCAGCATTCAGTGGAGCTGCTGGGTTTCACCGGAATCGCAGACGTGCGCCAGGGCAAATATTTTGAAATTGCGCTCCAGGATTCGGCGGATCATGAACAGGCGCGCGAATCTGTAGCGCGGATGGCGCGGGAAGTTCTTTCCAATCCAATTATCGAAGACTATCGCGTGGAGATCGAAGGTTGAAATTTGGAATCATAGTTTTTCCCGGTTCTAACTGCGATCACGATGCGTACCACGTGATCTCGAAGCAGGTCGGCCAGCCTGTCGATTTTATCTGGCACCGCGACACGGATCTGAATGCATACGACGCGCTAATCATTCCGGGCGGTTTTTCGTATGGCGACTACCTGCGAGCTGGGGCGCTTGCTCGCTTTTCGCCGGTGATGGAATCGGTGAAGAAGTTTGCCGAGACGGGCCGCTTTGTCTTGGGCATCTGCAACGGCTTTCAAATTCTCTGCGAAGCAGGGCTATTGCCGGGCGCGTTGATCCGCAATCGCAATCTCCACTTTATTTGCGAACACGTGTTTGTGAGAGTCGAAACTTCAGACACGCCTTTTACGAATGAGATGGCTGCGAAGTCTGTCTTAAGAATTCCGATTGCTCATGCTGAAGGAAACTACGTCTGCGATGACGCCACGTTGTCGGAACTGCAGCAGGAGGATCGCATCGTATTTCGCTACTGCGACGCTGAGGGGAATATCACTGAAGCCGCAAATCCCAACGGCTCGCGCGATAACATTGCCGGCATTTGTAACCGCTCGCGCAACGTGCTCGGCCTGATGCCGCATCCGGAACGAGCTTGTGAAGATCTGCTGGGCTCCGTAGATGGTCGCGACGTATTTCGTTCACTTGCCGCGACGCTGGCTGCGGTCGCCTGATTCGCTTTACCCGCTTTGAACTGCTATCACACGGAGAAACTAAGATGAAACACCATCCAGCCTGGCTTGCTGCCGGACTTCTAGTCTTCGTCGTACTTGCCTGCAACCTCGGCAAGCGAGCCGGCGACAATTCAAACGTCAACTCAAACTCGAACCGAGAGTCAACCGCGGAAGCCGAAGATTTGGGTTCCGGAACCTATATCAAGGAAATTCACATGGCCAAGGACAATGGCCGTGGCGCTCCGGCAGACGAGACAAGTACGTTCGGGCCCGACGACCATACAGTCCACTGCGTGGTGAAGTTGAAAGAAGCAAAGTCAGGAACGAACATGAGGTTCTCCTGGTGGATCGTGGATGCCGACGGCACCAAGAATCAGAAAATCAAAGATATCGACTACACCACACGGACGCTTGAGAACATTGTGCACGGACATTTGACCCTGCCGCAGGATTGGCCACAGGGGAAATACAAAGTGCAGGTTTATGTGAATGGGGATCTCGATCGCACAGTTAACTACGTCGTCGATTAATGCAGGGGTCTACACTAAACTTCATAAACAAATGAAACGCGCGCTTCCTTTTCTAATCATCGCCGTGGTGCTCGTTCTCGCTGTGATGGTGGCTTGGTCGCTGAAACAAGCATCAGTAGATCAGCCACTGCAAACACCTGCACCGAATCAATCGGCGTCGTCTGCAACGCCAGCCAAAGGCATTCATCCGGGAGCCGATCCGCCGCACGCGATCGGGCCGGCAACCGCACCGGTAACGCTGGAGGAGTTTGGCGACTTTCAGTGTCCGCCCTGCGGGATGCTTCATTCAATTTTGAAAGACATGGAGAAGGAGTTTGGCGATCGGTTGCGCGTGATCTTCCGCGAGTTTCCCCTGGTACCCGCGCATGCGCATGCGCTGAGTGCGGCGCGTGCGGCTGAGGCGGCGGGGCTACAAGGTAAGTTCTGGGAAATGCACGGCCTGCTTTACGACAACCAGAATGCCTGGAAAGACGCTTTCGACGTGCGGCCGATCTTTGAAGGCTACGCGACGAAGATTGGTTTGGACCTTGAAAGGTATCGGCGGGATCTGAATAGCGAGATCGTGGGACAGCGAATTTTTCTCGATGGGAAGCGCGCTCATTCGCTGGGAGTTCAGGGAACGCCAACCGTCTTTATGAACGGCAGGGAAGTGCCGTTTGAATCACTGGCGCCGGAAAAACTTCGCGTAATAATCAACAGCGAACTTGCTGCACGTGGCCGGTAAGTCAAATTGAAGTCGGCGCCGCGTAATCCAGGTGGAGGAAATAAACCAACCAAACCACGCGCGGCGAGCGGCAATACTCTACGGTCTGGCAGCCTTCGTTTCTCTCATTGGTCTTGCTGACGCTATCTATCTCACCGTTGAGCACATCAGCGGTCGCAGCGTTCGCTGCACAATCGTCAAGGGCTGTTCGGAAGTGCTCAGCAGTCCTTATGCTTCCTTCCGCGGCATTCCCCTCGCACTGATTGGGGCAATCGCTTATTTCACAGTTTTCAGTTTAGCTACGCTCGGTGCCTTTGGTTACAGGACGGCTGGGAAGCTGCTCGTGTTTGTTGTAGCCGGCATGTTGCTGGTGACACTCTGGCTGGTTTATCTGCAGGCTTTTGTAATCAAAGCCTTCTGCCAGTTTTGCTTACTGTCTGCGGTAGTGACCCTGGTTCTAACAGCCCTCGTGGCCGCAACGCGTTTGCAGAATACAAGGATGAAGTCCCGGCAGTAGGCACGCTCTTTTCGGTTTTCTCTGTGCAAACTTCGTGTTCTCTGTGTCTCTGTGGTAAACGACCTAATAAAGACTCACCACAGAGACAGAGAACACAGAGGACGCACAGAGCTACAAACCAGGAGACACGACCGGAAAATAACCCTCCCTTGCACGGGTTAAGCGTGACTGCTAATCTTTCGTTTCCGTTTCCCCTAATTTTTTCCGCAGGAGTTTGATTATGAAGAAGC
>JALZOO010000155.1 GCA_030913905.1 Acidobacteriota bacterium | reverse complement strand
GTGGTGGCCGGATGACTCTGAAAAGTTATCCAAGTCTATGAAGGAACTAGGGTGGAGAAGTTATCACAAGAGAAATCAAAAATAAGAGCGGGGGCAGGCCCCCTTCCCAACCCTGAGACTCCTTGATTGAATCGCCCATACAAGGTTCAGGATTCACAGAACAGTAAAACGGGCCGGGCCCTCTTCCTGACCCCGACACTTTCCAGCAGCGCGCGACAATTGGCTGCAGATAATTTAATATCTGGGCCAACTTAAACCGGTTAAATGGAGGTTGGTCCAAATGATTCGCAAGATTATTGCCACTACTGCCACATGGGTGCCGCTTCCTCTTCGTCTCGGGCTCGGTGTTGTGTTTATCGCACACGGTCTGCAAAAAGTTTTGGGCAGCTTCAACGGTCCTGGCCTGACTAAGATGATGACCTTCCCGGCGCCTTATTCGTTTATGCGACCATCATGGCTTTGGATGGCAATGGCGTCATTCGCGGAACTGATCGGCGGCATCTTTGTTCTGCTGGGACTTTTCACTCGCGTGGGAGCGTTCCTGATTCTTTGTGTGATGCTGGCGGCAATGTTGGGCGTGCATTGGCCCGCATTTTTCGCCCCGGCCGGAATCGAGTTCCCGATGTCTCTGCTGGCGATGTCTTTGGCTCTCCTTATCTCAGGTGGCGGAATAGCTTCGGTCGACCTGGCCATATACGGCGGACGTAGGAGGTAAAGGCTCGTGAATCGTAAATCGTAAATCGTGAATGGTGGGCGATTAAAAGAACTTACGATGACAATAATTGCGACATATTATTCACAGCTTTCTATTCACTAGTCCATGAAGCGCTCACCGCTCGTCGTTATCTTCACGACTGTTTTTATTGATCTGCTCGGCTTTGGCATAGTCATTCCGGTTCTTCCTTTCTACGCCGAAGGCACGCAGTTTAATGCCACTCCTCGCACTGTCGGTCTCCTCTTCGCCTCCTACTCGATCATGCAGTTGATCTTTTCGCCGGTGCTGGGGCGCCTTTCCGACAAATATGGCAGGCGGCCCGTGCTGCTCATTTCGATCATCGGCACCGGCATTGGTTTCCTGATCCTCGGTTTTGCCACCACCCTTTGGATGCTCTTCCTGGGTCGTATCCTGGACGGCATTTCAGGCGGAAATATTTCCACCGCTCAGGCATACATCGCAGACATCACCACTAAAGAAGATCGCGCCAAGGGAATGGGGTTAGTGGGCGCGGCTTTTGGTCTCGGTTTTATTTTTGGACCAGCAATCGGCGGCATACTAAGCCGTTGGGGTATTCATGTTCCGTTCCTCTTTGCGGCAGGTCTGTGCTTTGCGAACGCAATACTGCTCTATTTCACGTTACCTGAAACTGTTACGCCGGATCATCCAGCGCGTGTTTCGGCGGCAGGCGGTCGAGGCTTTTCACAACTCATCGAATCGCTCAAGCAGCCGCGCTTGAAATTTGTGCTTACGATCTATTTTCTTTTTATCGTCGCTTTCTCGATCATGACGACGGCGTTTTCGTTGTACACAATGTTTCGCTTTGGATACGACGCACATCACAACGGCTATCTCTTCGCATACGTGGGGCTGATTGCAGTGATCATTCAGGGTGTGCTTATCGGGCGGCTGGTAAAGCGCTTTGGAGAAATGCCGCTGGTGATTGCAGGCGCGCTCTTTTTCGCCGCAAGTCTTTTTGCTGTACCGTTCGTAGGACCAAACACCGGCGGGTTGCTGGCTTTGTTGATTGGCGGCGGCATCTTCTCGTTTGGAAACTCTCTCGCCACCCCCGCTTTGAATAGTCTGGCTTCGAAGAGCGTGGGTCCGGCCGAACAAGGAAGTGTGCTTGGGGTGACGCAATCCGCGGGAAGTTTGGCGCGCGCGGTAGGGCCTTCGATCGCAGCAATTCTAATTCACAGTCACATCGCTCATGTGGGCGCAGACGGCGTTGCGCATTACATGAGTGATCGATCTTTGTATCTAACCTTCTGGACCGGCTCGGTCATTATGTTTTTGGCTTTTCTGCTGGCTGTCTATTTCGCTCGCACTCACGCGAAGGAATTTGCCGAGCCGAGCGTGGCTGAGGCGGCTTAGAAAAACCTTCTAAGCAGATAGAAGATCAGGCTCAGCGCCAGCGACACCAGCAGCATGGAAACCAAAGGAATGTAGACTGCCGTACGACCGCTTTCATAGCGAATGTCGCCGGGCAACTTACCAAACCAACTGAACCCGCCGGTGTATACAAGCAGTCCGATCACTATGAGGCAAATCCCGCCGACCACTATCGATAACCCAACAAAGCGATTCATTTCAGTATGCCTCGCGCTCGCAAAACGGCTTGGAAAGCAGCCACAGATTTGCACGGATAGACAGGATCAAAACCAAGGGGAAAACCCACGCCAAAACCAACGCAACAACCAGGTCAAGAGGGCGGTAACTTGGGAAGGAACCCAGAAGAACCTTGTTCATATCCGTCTTTATCCGTGTAAATCTGTGGCTCGTTGCTGTCTACTTCACAAACTGAGCAATTGGTCCGTCCGGCTTAATGATGTCTTTCAGCGCCGAGTAAGGAACCACCACGCGTTGAGGACCGGCCGCGTAAGGTCCCACCTGGTACGAATCGAAGTAAATCCCAAGTCCCTTTCGGGTAATGGACCAACTCTTATAGTTGTCCGCCTTGGGTCCCGCGCCGCGCTGAATCCAATCGTCATCAAGCAGTGAATCCAGTTTCTCTGTTGACTGCTTCTTCAGATCCTGAATCGAATAGGTCGAGATGGCCTGTAGAAACTTTGAACCCGGGTTGAAGAGATCGGCCAGCTTGAGCGGCTTGCCGGTTTTCAGATCGAAGTTGACGACTTCGGAATAGGAGTTG
>JALZOO010000146.1 GCA_030913905.1 Acidobacteriota bacterium | reverse complement strand
CGGTATCTCCTTGACATCGACTCTCAACGAATAAAACGGAAGTACGAAGTAGTAGTCAAAAGCCAGAAAGGAGAGCGCGATCGCAAGCAAGCCGGGCCCAACCCCACCAAACCAGGCACTGAACATGACGGCGCAAAGAAACACCGTCGCAATGGGAGTAAATGGCCGACCCAGACCCGTTTGCATCCAGAGGGTGAAGACTAACGCGGCGGTAACCGAGAGAACAGAAACGCCGTAGCTTAAAATCCAGGGAGGCTTAGGCGTTTTCTCTTTGACTAGTTGCAGCGCTTTATTGAGTCGTTCTATTTCGGCCCTGGCGTGTATGAGCTCCGGAGCTTGAATGACCTCCCAATCACCTTGCCTTCTTGCTATTGCAAACTGGTGCGCGTGTACAACGTCGAGTACCTCAGCAGCTCCGCTCTTCTCCAGCGGATAGGTGCACAACACGTTCATATGCTGACCGGTAATGAAATCGTTAAGCTGTTTTTCGTAGGCAAAAAAATCTTTCCAATCCTTCTCTGCCAGCCAGAACGTATCCCCCGAAACTCGCATTCCATCGTACCCTCTAGCCAATGCTCGTTTGAGTTTGGCATCCCACGCTCTCGTTACGCTCTCCAGATTGAAAACGTTTTCTTTGAGATACCAGTCATGCCCGTTGAGGATTTCAATGTTCTCATCCGAGAGGTGCCGGTCGAGATCGGGAACGGCTTGTGCCAACGCTCCTTTGGCCTCTTCCACCGTGATTAGCTCGGGGGTCGAGACCACCCACAGGCAGAACTCGTTGCTTTCCAAGCCGGCCTTGAAATATGGCACCAGAGTGTCGAGCAGGTCCTGGTTTGTCTGGTAGAAGTGACAGAAATGCGTACCCCAGGGCACGTCACCAATAAGGCTAATACCTGTATTTCTCAACTCGGAAGCCATCGCGCGCACCTCCAACTAGTTGCCAGGCAAATTTGCTCCAAGTAATCGCTGTGGTTCCCTGGACCAGCCGAAAGCGACAGCGAAAGGAAACGGACAGACTATCCCGAAGACGCTGTTTTTTAGTGATGGTCGTGCGGGCAATGGGAGGTTCGCCATACCGCGGCCTTTTTCCTGCTGGGTCACAGGAAGACAGATCGTGAACTGCGAGAACAGGCTTTCCAGGGGAGACCTTAAGCAGCACGGATGCCGTTTCCGGCTTTCGTTGGGCGACCTGCTATGGAGGGGATTGTAAATTCATCGTTCGCGACTTGCAATCTCGACGACGAACCCGCGGCTTACCTAAGTCTGTCCACGATTGACTCACTGGATAGCTATGAGAACCAGTAGTTCCAAGACTGCTGAGTACGCGAACGCGAGAGTTGATAGACGGGCGACTTTCTGCAACGAAATACGGTGACGTTTGATCATTCGGTCAAGTGTCTTGCGATCAATTTCAAGTATTCGTGAGGCAGCTAGTTTATTTCCCTCAGTATGAGCCAAAACTTGTTCGACGTAGCGACCTTCCATTGTAGACAGCGGCGGCCAGTCATCGACACCCTCCGTTGCGGGCGCGCGCAATTTGTCGTGCGATTCTGCTGAATCGTCGCCAAGGTATTTTTGCAAACGCTCGGGGAGGTCTTTCAGGCCAATCGTGCCGTTGCATATTGCTGCTGCTCTCACTATTGCATTTTCAAGTTCTCGAATGTTGCCTGGCCAGGGATATCGCTGCAATAACTCAAGTGCCTCCGGTGAGAATTTTACCGGCGGACTCAAGGTGTAAACTCGGTCAGCAAAACTTTTCGCCAATAGCAAAATGTCTTCGCGGCGCTCGCGCAAGGGTGGCAGCCGAATCGATACTGCGTTTAAGCGGTAGAACAAGTCTTCTCGAAATCTATTTGCAGCGACTTCTTCTTCGACGTTGCGGTTGCTTGCAGCAATAACCCGAACATCCACGAGCTGCGTTTGATTAGAACCCACGGGTCGAATTTCGCCCTGCTGTAAAGCCCGCAAAAGTTTTATTTGAAATGCCAGTGTTGTCTCCGTGACTTCGTCCAGAAAAACCGTACCCTGGTGGG
The DNA here is from genome assembly GCA_030913905.1 of Acidobacteriota bacterium. Taxonomy (GTDB): domain Bacteria; phylum Acidobacteriota; class Blastocatellia; order Pyrinomonadales; family Pyrinomonadaceae; genus PSRF01. The sequence goes on along the minus strand of JALZOO010000146.1, from coordinate 938 downwards.
CCGCCTGGAAAAGCCCCGGACGATCACGGTCGGCGCCGGTAAACGAGCCTTTTACGTGGCCGAACAACTCAGACTCAATTAACTCCGCCGATATTGCGCCGCAATTAACCGCGACGAAAGGATGATCGCGACGTGGGCTGCGACTGTGAACCGAAGATGCAACTACCTCCTTACCGGTCCCCGATTCACCAGTCAAGAGCACTGGCAAACTCGTGGCTGCGATACGGCCGATGTGCTTCATAACTTTGATGAAGGCTTCGCTGCGTCCCAGCAATCGAAGATCGGGCTGATACTTCGTAGGTGCAATGGGCGAACGCAATCGCCGCGGCTGATAATTTAATACTTGCTCTTTCAGTGCCTGCGACAAAGATTGCAGGTCCTCGATATTGAACGGCTTGAGAAGATAATCGTAGGCGCCGAAGGACGTAGCATCCAGCGCACCAGAAGCGCTCGCGTGGCCAGTCATTAGTACTACCGGTGTCGCAGGCATGTCCTGCTTAAAGCGACTGAGCACACTAAAGCCATCCGCGCCACCCAGTCTCACGTCGCAGAATACCGCTGCCCAGTCCTGTGATTGCAATATCTTGAAAGCCTCTTCCGCTGATCCTGCTTCGGTAGCTTCCCAACCGTCTTGACGTAAGACCTCGGCCACTAGAGCAGCGATATCCGGCTCATCATCGATAACCAGGGCGTGTAGTTTTGTTTCGGCCACTTTGTTCCCTAATAGATACAACGCCACCACGGCAAGGAGGGTGGCGCAACTCTTCACACGTTTGTTCTCCGTCTGGGCCGACGCAAATTTTTATGGGAGGTGGGACACTGGGCAGTGTAGAAAGGGAGTAGCTAAAGAATACGAAAAATTCGCGCGCTGGTAAAGAAGATGCTGTGGCGCGGTTGGTTCAGTTTTGATATGAGCGAAACGGGCCCGCCTGATAGGG
>JALZOO010000144.1 GCA_030913905.1 Acidobacteriota bacterium | reverse complement strand
CCTGTCCCTGAGCGCATATTAACCTAATGCAACCCAGCCCGCATAGGAAAATGTGGTGAAAGCGCTCTTCAGGATTCTTGCGTCGGCGCCTGGCCAAAGCGGCGCCAGGCCGCCGCACTCCAAAGCGGTGAACTTCTTCGGCGACGGGCCAAAAAAAAGGAGCCGCCATGATGGCGGCCCCAAACGAAATTCTCCAATGATTGGTAAGACTACCTAACGATCTCAAATATTCCGATCGCTGGTCCCACTGGACGCACGATCGTGGTGGCCGTCGCGTCTTCCGTGGTTACGAGCAGACCGAAGTCCGGAAGTGATACCTCGGACTCGATCTCTGCTTCATTCTTTTTGCCCGTGTTAACGATCTGGCCAAGTCGGACAAATGAGTTGTCCGAACCCACCGCCCATGCAGTGAAAACTTTGCCGGTAGGAGCGTCTTTTAGCTCGTGGAAAACTAGTTTCACCTTCGTCGCTCCGTCCTTCTTCGGCGTGATGAAGACGTTTGCACGTGAACCAGCAAGTTCGCCGGTGAAGTTCACCTTCACTTTAGTGTCATCGCCCTTTTTAAATGCCGGGATGTTTAGCATTGGCACGTTATAGAGAGGCGCCGTTACTTCTGCGGCCGTGGCCGAGACTTTTTCACCGATCGGAACCGTTGTGTGTGGAATCACCGCAAAACCTTCAGGCACCGCGCTTCGGAAGAAAATCTTGGCGTTCGGATCATAGGCGGTCAACGCTGCATCCGGAGCAGCGATGAGCATGAATTTGTTGAGCGGCGTTGTCGCCGTCAGAGTTCCTATTCCGTTTGACACGGCTACTGGTCCTAGCGAAGTAACCGCACCAGTGTCATCAACTGCGTAAAGGTTTACTGCCGTTACGTCGCCTGGCACGTCAGTCAGGTTCAAAATGACTTTGGTTCCGTTATCGTCGCGAAGAATCGTGGCGACACCTTTGCCCTGGGTTAGCGTGACCGGATTCAGAATCAGTTGTACCTCTTTACCAACGGGATATTCGATTACGGTGTACGTGCCGTCGGGATGCTGTACCGTCTTGGTCACTGTGGTCGGAGTTTGTGTGACCGTAGTCGTTGTCGTTTGTGCAGCGACGAACGCGCTTGCCGAAAAAATTAGCAGCGCCGCCGCCAATAAAGAAATCCGTTTACTCATGACTTGGACTTGTCCTTTCGTGTTACCTAATCGCGATTAAGCTGTGTCTGGGGGTCAAACTGCAGGCTAGTCGAGATTAAAAGGCCGCAATGACCGTGCCAACTCGGGAGACAGTCAATCGCGCTGTTTTAGGCGAAAATGTGGGTGAAAACGCGCAAAGCGCGACGCACAACCATACAGTTGTGTACGGCTGCTTTCCGGTGAAAACGAAATTAGTAACTATTAAGTTCTTGTATAGCCGCAGCGACGTCGGAAGATTGAGGAAGAATTCTGTCTTCAAGCTGTGGGGCGTAGGCAACGAAGGTGTCCATTGCGGCTACGCGGCGAACGGGTGCGTCGAGGTATTCGAAGAGCTCGTTTGAAATACGCGCTGCGATCTCTGACCCGTATCCCCACGAGAGCGAGTCTTCGTGCGCGACGATTACCTTGCCGGTCTTCCGGACAGTGTTGACGATCGCGTTCCAGTCGTAGGGAGACAGGCTGCGCAAGTCGATGACTTCCACGTTAATGCCTTGCTGTTCCGCCTGCTTCGCTGCCACTACTGAGCGTTGGACCAGAGCGCCATAGGTGATGATCGAAAGATCTTTTCCTTCACGCACAGTTTTCGCTTTGCCAAACGGAACCATGAAGTCGTCCGGCGGGTACTGTGATTTGTTGTAGGCCTGGCGATAGAGATGCTTGTGCTCGAGAAACAGCACCGGGTCGTCGCAACGTATAGCCGTTCGCAGCAAGCCATTAGCGTCCAGCGCGTTTGACGGGTAAACAACTCTTAGTCCGGGAATTTGTGTGAAGGTGGAAACTCCGGATTGTGAATGGTAGACGGCGCCGCCTTTCAAATAACCGCCGACCGGCACTCGCAAGACTGCGGGACATTTCCAGTCGCCGCCGGAACGCCAGCGCATCACGGCCAGCTCGTTTCGAATCTGATGCATCGCGGGCCAGATGTAATCGAAGAACTGAATCTCAACGACCGGCTTCAGACCGCGAGTAGCCATGCCGATGGCCCGGCCGACGATGTTGGCTTCCGCCAGCGGCGAATTGAAAACACGCGCGCTCCCAAATTTTCGCTGCAGGTTAGCAGTGACTTTGAAAACGCCACCCTTTCCCTTCACCTTGTCGAGGAACTCTTCGCGCGAGCAATCAGCCACGTCTTCGCCAAACACTATCACTCGCGGATCCCGTTCCATTTCCGTGTGGAGGCAACGGTTGATTAGATCCACCATCGTGCCGGCGTTGCCGGACAATTGAGCGCCTTCTTCTGTGTCGAATTCCTTCGAAGTCGGATCGACCTCTGGTGAATAGATGTAGAGGCTGGCCGTTTCTGGCGCCGGTTGCGGGCTTGCCAGGGCTTGATCAGCAGCCTCGGTTACCTGCGCATCGATTTCGTCTTTTATTCGCTGCAGCTCGTCCTGATTGACGATACGTTCATCAATCAACAGGGCGCCAAAACGCTTTACCGGGTCGCGCTCGGCGTCTGCCGTGCGTTCTTCGTCAGGTCGATAGAGCCGTTCGTCGTCCGACAAAGAGTGCGAATAGGGCCGGATTACTTTAGCGTGAACCAGAGCCGGACCCTTGTGTTCACGACAGTATTGGACGGCACGCTGAAGCGTCTCGAACGACTCCAGGGGGTCGGTGCCGTCGCATCGTTGCAGATAGAGATTTGGGAAGTTTTCCAAAAGCCGTGAAACGTCGCCGCCCGCAGTTTGCACCTCAACCGGGACACTGATCGCGTAGCCGTTGTCCTCCAGCAGAAAAAGTACCGGCAACTTCAGATTACAGGCGGTGTTGAGCGCTTCCCAGAATTCTCCTTCGCTACTCGTGCCATCGCCGAGCGAGACGTAAACCACTTCATCTTTCTGGAAGTTTGATACGCGCTTCTTCAACTCCTTGATCAACTTGAATCGATAGCCCGCCTCGGCGCAGCCAACGGCCTGCAAGAGTTGCGTGCCAGTAGGCGACGACTGGGAAACGATGTTCAGTTTCTTGTGGCCCCAGTGTGAAGGCATTTGACGACCATGCGAGTTGGGATCTTTTTCGGCGCCGACAGCCGACAGAAGCATCTCGAGAGGCGTCATCCCCAGCTGGAGACAGAGCGCGCGATCACGGTAGTAGGGATAAAACCAATCATAGCCTGGCTTCAATACCATGCCGGCGGCAACCAGCACCGCTTCATGCCCTGCGCCGCTGATCTGAAAAAAAATCTTGTTCTGATTCTTTAGTTGAATCTCTTTATCATCGAGCCGGCGCGACAGGTACATCGTCCGGTATATCTTCAGCATCTCCTCGCGCGAAAGCCCTGTCCGCCCGCGATGTTCACTTTGACGTTGTTCACGAACAGCGACTGGCTGAGCTGCTGACTGAGCAACTGCTTGCGTACTTGCCTTGGGAGCCGGTTGCGAAGCAGATCTAGGAGCCGGAGCCGTTTGAATCTTCTTCTCTTCAGGCGCGGCAACGCGCTCAGCCGCTTCGGCTTTTGGCTTTCTTACTAGTTTTAGAACTTTGGTGTCGCTCATTGGGGCTGCTGCTCGGGCTTTCTCCACTACTACGCGCGTTCCTCGAGCATCATTCTATATTCTTCGGCCATCGAAGGGTGACCGTGTTGAGTAGCGGCTTCGATGCCGCGTTGATAAGTCTCTTTGGCTTTGTCCGGCTGCCCGGCTGTTTCATACGCGCGCGCCAACATACCAAATCCATTTCCCTCATCGTCAGAAATCGCGAGATACCT
>JALZOO010000095.1 GCA_030913905.1 Acidobacteriota bacterium | reverse complement strand
GTGGTGGCGCCGGCTGTGACTGTTATGCTCTGCAATAGACTTGCCGCCTCAATCATCGGTCGCCATTCCGAAGCTGTGCCAACGCCGCCGATGGACAGGCTCTTGTTCTTCATTCGTCCAATCATGTCCATATTGATCATGGCCACCGTATTGGCGAGCGGCACCACCGGGTGATTCACGTAGTAGTTTGAACCGAGCAACCCCTCCTCTTCGCCGCTGAAAGCAATGAAGACAAGCGTGCGACGCGGCCTGGGCTTTTGTGTTGCAAACAACCGCGCGAGTTCAATTACACCAGCCGTGCCAGACGCGTTGTCGTCGGCGCCGTGATGTATCTCGCCTTCTTTCGGAGCCAGGCTGCCTTCACCGCCGCGGCCGAGATGATCATAGTGGGCGCCGATGACTATTGCTTCATTTTTAAGAACTGGATCGGAGCCGGGCAGAATGCCTACGACGTTGGTGGCGAGAACTTGCTCGCGAATTACATCTGTAGAAAGAGAAACCAAGACGTCGCCCACGCTCGGCAGCACGTATTGATTGGTGTCAGGCTTGGGAGTTCGCAAACGTGTTTCCATTTCCGTAAGTGTTGCGCCGCGGCCAGACAGCAGCTGCTCACCAGCTTGGCGCGAAATTGCAATGACCGGAATCCCGGCCTCGCCGCCGCTGTTGTCATATCTCAATTTTGCGAGCCTATCGTCTTTGAAATTTGGTTCACTCGCGATGATCATCAAAGCCCGCGCTCCCGCGTTTCGTGCAGCGATGGCTTTCCATCGGGCATCCTCGTAACGCACCAAGCGGCCGTGAGGATTGTCGCCGTCCGGCGACCCCGAGAACGCAATGGCGATTTTTCCCGCAGCGTTCCGTCCAGCGTAATCGTCGTGTTGTTGGTCCGTAGCCGTGATGCCATGACCAACAAGTACCGCCGGTGTGTCAATAATTTGCGCGCGCGCAGACATGCCGAGCGGAGTCCATTGGTCACGTACGTTCAAAGGTAACCGCATTACTTGGTTGAACCCATCAGATTTGTACGGAATGAACAGAAAACTCAGTTCGTTCTTCGGGCCAAGCTTAACCCCGCCGACATAAGGGAATTTCTGCAAATATCGATTTGGTGAATCCGCTTCCAGGATCGACATTCCCGGTGTGTCTCGACCCATACTGCGCTGAAGACCAGCGCGCGCGAACTCGCGCGCAACGTATTCGGCAGCCAGATTAGCCCCGGCGCTTCCGGTGCGGCGTCCTTCGAGTTTGTCGGAAGCAAGATAGGTAATGTCCTCGCGTAGATGATCGGCGCTTGGCGTGGGCGCAGCTGGCTGCTGCGCTACGGCTATTGCGAGCGCGAGGGTTGTGATTAACGAAAGATTAATGAGTTTATGAAACATGAGGGCCTCTTCCTTTTACTTCTTTATGTCGCCCCTGGCGGGGCTTTGGAGCGCACGGTTTTCTCTGTACATCCTCAGTGTGCTCCGTGTCTCAGTGGTGAGTGGTCTTCTTCCATGTTCACCACAGAGACACAGAGTTCACAGAGTTCGCACAGAGGTTGGAGTCTATTCCGAGATCCTGGTTGCATTCAACACCCATCACCCATCCTCACTCAACCCAGTCCGCAATAAAAACGTTCGTGTCTCCGCGCGCCGCGGCATTGCGGTTTGAAGCGAATACCAGTTTTTTGCCATCAGGCGAGAACATTGGGAAACCATCGAAGGTGTCATTGTCTGTGATGCGCTCCAAACCGGATCCGTCCACATTAATTTTGTAGAGATCGAAATTTCGACCCTTGGGATCGTCCATGTTTGAGGAGAAGATAATTCGTTTGCCGTCAGGAAAGAAGAATGGGGCGAAATTGGCTTTGCCGTTACGGGTCACTTGCCGTTTGTTTGAACCGTCTGCATTCATCACCCAGATCTCCAGCACCGAGGGGCGAATCAGGTTCTGTTTGAGCAGACTCGTGTAGTCAGCCTTGTCTTTCGGCGTTTGCGGGTGATGAGCACGATAAACGATCTGCTTTCCGTCGTAAGACCAGAACGGACCGCCATCGTAGCCGAGCGCGCTTGTCAGCCGGCGAACGTTGCGTCCATTCGCGTCCATCGTGTAGATGTCGAGATCGCCGTCGCGCATTGAGGTGAAAACGAGTTTACCGCTGCGCGAGATGGTTGTCTCTGCGTCATAGCCCGGAGTAGTAGTCAACTGCTTGAGATCGGACCCGTCGGGCCGCGCTGTGAAGATGTCAAACGACGGGTAGACCGCCCAAACGTATCCCTTAGAAAAATCCGGTCGCGGCGGGCAATCCTTTCCGCCAAGATGCGTCGACGAGTAAAAAATGCGTTTGCCGTTCGGAGAAAAGTAAGCACAGGTCGTGCGCCCGGTTCCCGTGGAGATCATGCGCAGGTTAGAGCCGTCTGCGTTCATCGTGTAGATCTGATCGCAGCCGCGACCGTCGCGCGTTGATTGAAAGATCAGCCGCTTGCCGTCGGCTGAGAAATACGCTTCCGCATTCTCGCCGCCGAAAGTAAGTTGTCTGATGTTCTTCAGATGTCCTTCTTCCGCGGGCTTTACATCGGTGGCTGAGCGGGAAATTGACGTAGCGCTAGGCGACGCAAGCACTAAGAAGAGAACTGTGACGGTTAGTAATCCAAGAATTGTTTTCACTGTTTTTGATTGGTATTGAGAAGTTATGACTACGCTGGGGTTAAGCAGAAACTTTGAGATCGTCCGTTCGTGTTATTTCGTGTGAATTCGTGGATGGCTTTTTTTCAGTTCGAATAAGAACGATCCACCAATTACACGAAATCACACGAATTAGTTAGTTTGGAAAGCTCGAAACAAACTTGAGTTAATCAGTTTGTGGTTGCGGCTTATCTTGCGTCGCAGCCGCTGATTTCTCCGAAATCCCCAGCGCTTCCGCAACCAGCTTTGCCTGCTCAGCCTGATGAATCGAATAAGAGCCGGTCGCCGGACTCGCCGATGGAGCGCGGCCGACATAGATAGGACGTTCGCACGCTGGCAGAAGGTTTTCCAGTCGCTCCTGAATAAACGTCCAGCCGCCCATGTTCTTCGGTTCCTCCTGCGCCCAAACCAGCTGACTCGCCGCCGCATACTTTGCCAGGACTTCGCGCAAGCGCTTTTCCGGAAACGGATAAAACTGTTCCAGTCTTACAATCGCCGCGCTGTCCACGCCGGACTTCTTTCGCGCTTCCACCAGGTCGTAATAAACCTTGCCGCTGCACAACACGATGCGCTTAATTGCTTCCGAAGGTTTCGACTCGGGATCCTCAATCACGGGTTGGAATCCCCCACTCGTCAAATCCGCGAGCGACGACGCGGCGGCAGGCAGACGAAGCAAACTCTTTGGGGTAATGACGACGAGCGGGCGTTCCATTCCCGGCTTCACCTGACGTCGCAGCAGATGGAAATACTGTGCGGGCGTGGTCGGGTAGCAAACCTGCAGATTGTTTTCAGCGCACAGTTGCAGAAAACGCTCCAGACGCCCACTCGAATGTTCCGGCCCCTGACCTTCGTAACCGTGCGGCAGAAGCAGGGTCAGACGCGAGGTCTGCATCCACTTGTCTTCGGAAGCCGCGATGTATTGATCGATGATCGTCTGGGCGCCGTTTACGAAATCGCCAAACTGCGCCTCCCACATCACCAGCGCCTCGCGCTCGACTACGCTATAGCCATACTCGAAACCCAACACGCCTTCTTCAGAAAGCGAACTGTCGAAAACTTCAAACCGAGCCGCAGGTTTTGATTCAGACCGCAACTCAGAAAGCGGAGCCCATGATTGGCCGGTCTGCGTATCATACAAAACAGCGTGCCGTTGACTGAACGTTCCGCGCCCTGAATCCTGACCGCTTAAACGCACGCGCGTCCCTTCAAGCACTAGTGTCCCGAACGCGACGGCTTCAGCAAATGCCCAGTCAATCGGAAGCTCTCCCGAGCCCATTCTGGCGCGACGCGCGAGCTGGCCCACCATCTTCGGATTGATGTTGAATCCGTCAGGCACTAAGGCGATCTTCTCCGCGATTGTCTTAATTGCCTCGGCGGTAACGGGAGTGTCGATGACGGCTGAGCCGTCCATTTCTTCAACGACGACGACTCCCGAACTCTTTTCTTTCTTCGCTACCACTTCCTTTGCCCTGGCCAGCGCATCTTCGTAACGACGAACGCGTTCCGCGATCAATTCCTGTAGCTCTGCTTCAGTAATTACACCTTCTTTAATCAAGCGTTGGGAATAAACGGCGCGCACACCCGGATGCGCTTTGACGCGCTGATACATCAAAGGCTGCGTATAACTCGGTTCGTCCGTTTCGTTGTGGCCGAGCTTTCTAAAACCCACGACGTCCAGAACAACATCCTTATGAAACTCTTGCCGGTAATCCAAAGAGATTCTGAGCGCGCGGTAGGCGGCTTCGGGGTCGTCGCCGTTGATATGAAAAATCGGCAACTGGGTCATGCGCGCGACGTCGGTTGAGTAAATGGTTGAGCGGCCGGCTTCGGGCGACGTGGTAAATCCAATCTGATTGTTGATGATGATGTGAATCGTCCCGCCAGTACGATACCCGCGCAGGCTCGCCAGGTTGAGCGTCTCCATTACCACGCCCTGGCCCGCAAACGCCGCGTCGCCGTGGAGCAACACCGGCATCGCCTTGTCAATCACCTGATCGCGCGGCAGACCAACGCGATCTTTGAGATCGTCCTGCTTGGCACGGACCATACCTTCCACTACCGGGTCAACAGCTTCGAGGTGACTTGGGTTCGGCGACAGCGTTAACTTCACCTTCTTACCGTCGGCAGTTTCGCGTTCGCCGACAGCGCCCTGGTGATACTTGACATCGCCTTCGTCGGCAGGAAACGACGGATGTACGGAACCTTCGAACGAAGCAAAGATTCGCTCACAAAACTTTCCAATGACATTCGCCAGCACGTTGAGACGTCCGCGGTGTGCCATTCCCATTGTGATGTCCTCGACCCCACGCGCAGCGCCGCCTTCGATCAACTGATCGAGCAACGGGATGATGGTCTCAGAGCCCTCGAGGGAGAATCGTTTTTGCCCGAGATATTTCGTGTGAAGAAAACGCTCAAACTGTTCCGCTGAAATCAGCTTCCACAGCAACTTCTTTTTGACTTCAATCGGAATAAACTCCGGGCTAACAAACTCGCGGCGGATCTGTTCGCGAATCCACGTCTTTTCTTCTTTGCTTTGTATGTGACGGTATTCAATTCCGACTTTGCCGCAATATGCGCGTTGCAGAATGTCGAGAATCTCGCGCAGTGTGGCGGCTTCTGTGCCTGCCAGTCCGCCCGTCATAAACTCACGATCGAGGTCCCAGATCGTCAGTCCATAGGTTTCGATGTCCAGCTCCGGATGATAGAGCACCGGCATCGCGTGCAACGGGTCGATGTCCGCGATTATATGACCGCGGACGCGATAGGCGTTAATCAGTTGAATTACGCCCGCCTCTTTGGCCGACTGTTCTCTTGTTTGATCGGCGGCTTCGAACAGAGGATTGCGATCCGTGTTCCAACGATATGGCACCCGAGCAATCCCGAGGTCCGCAAAGATGTCCTCGTAAAATTTGTGCTTGCCGACAATCAGTTCGTGGACGCGGGCTAGGAAAGCTCCCGACTCGGCCCCCTGGATGATCCGGTGATCGTAAGTGCTGCTGATGGTTATGCCTTTGCTGATCCCGAGCTGCGAAATCGCTTCCGGTGTCATCGCCTGATACTCAGCCGGATACTCAATAGCGCCTGTCGCGATGATCAAGGACTGGCCCGCCATCAACCGCGGAGTCGAAGCCACTGTTCCGATCGTTCCCGGATTCGTGAGTGAAATGGTAGTGCCCTGGAAGTCCGGCATTTGCAACTTCCCATCACGAGCGCGTTTCACAACGTCGTCATACGCCCCGAGGAATTGTGAGAAGGTCAACTTGTTAGCGTTCTTGATGTTCGGCACGAGCAGGGTTCGGGTGCCGTCTTTCTTTGTCAGGTCGATCGCGATACCGAGATTCACACTGTCATGCCGCACTCGTACCGGCTTGCCGTCAAGGAGGTCAAAGCCGTCATTGAGTTGTGGAAACTCGTCCAGCGCACGCAACAACGCCCAGGCGATCACGTGAGTATAGGAACCTTTTCCGCGATCGTTTTCCCGCAAATGCTGGTTTATGAGGCGGCGGTTTTCGTCGAGCAACTTAACGGCGATACGTCGCTGCGAAGTTGCCGTGGGAACTGAGAGGCTCGCCTCCATGTTTTCGACTATCTTGAGGGCCGCGCCGCGTATGGGAATGATTTCAACATCCGAGCCGGGCGCGGACGAAGGCGGCGACGGTGCTGGAGCAGGCATGACTTCCGCCTTAGCGGGCGCGGCTGCTTCGGCTACGGGTGCGCGCGCTGGGGTAGTTGCCGCGGCAGGCGCACCGTTGTCCGTTGTGCGCACTTCCGCCGAGGCCTGTCGAGTCTGGACCGTGCCGGAATTTCCAGAGTCGCCATCGCCTAACAACTCAACGAAGTAAGCGCGCCATGATTCGTCTACCAGCTCGGAATTACTGCGAAACCGGCTCAGCAGTCCCTCAACGTAGGTGGCGTTAGCGCCAAAATTCTCGGCGATGATCTCCGATAAATCTGTTCTCACTGACTGAGCCAAACACTCACCTCTCCCCGCAAAACTTCGATAGGCGATTTAGAACCCACTACCGGCTGGTTTAAGAATAGACTACCACCTTCCAAGGCCGTTTGCATCCGAACACTCTGCTGGTCTTGCCTCTGCTGAGACGAGGGAAAAGCAGTCGAAATACTACTCCAGTCAGTGTTATCTTAAACGGCCCCTTCAGTCTGATAGCAATCCACATAACGATGGTAAAAGACAATATGCTCTACTCGAAAACCAGGTTCGCAATTGCTTCGTTTCTACTCGTTGGGCTCCTGGCCGCTATCGTGCCGGCATCAATACCTGTTGTCGTAGATCAACCTGTGACCACGGTGATTCTCGTCCGCCACGCGGAGAAGATGGTGGTGCCACCTGAAAACAAAGATCCCGACCTGAGTATGGCGGGTCAGATCCGCGCGCAGGAGTTAGTAAGAATGTTCGGCGACAGCGGAATCAACGCGATTTACGCTACGCAGTACAAGCGGACGCTGCAAAGCGTGAAACCGCTTGCGGAGAAACTCAATATTTCGGTCACGCCCGTCGATGCCAAGAAAACGCCTGACCTCGTCAAACAGATTCGCGAGCAATACGCCGGTCAGACCGTTTTCATTGCCGGCCACAACAATACTGTTCCGGAGATCATTGCGGCCCTGGGTGGACCACAGCTTCCGATCATTCCCGAAACTGAGTTTGATAATCTTTACATTCTGACGGTTCCGACTTCCGGACCAGCGAAACTTCTGAAGCTCAAGTTTGGCAGTCCGCTGCCTTCAAGTGGCGCGGGCATGGAGAAGCCGTAAGCAGGAGGCAGGAGCAGGAGGCAGGAGCAGGAGCAGGAGGCAGGAGCACTGGGAGGTGTTATGAATAACAAGTCCAACGAGTCTACCGACGAAACACGCGATCTAATCGATCGGCGTTCGTTTGTGAAGTTCATACCGGCGGTTGGCGGCGCTGGCCTTCTGGCTGCCAATCTGCCCTTGGGTGCCTTAGCCCAAACACCAACGCCATTGCCCTCTCCATCACCCTCGCCGACACCGGCAACACCTTCGCCGCTTGCCGAAGCTTACGCGGAGGTAGTGAAGCAGCGTTTCGGAGCGCACGTCGAAGGAGGGCAATGGGCCCAGATAAAGAGAGAACTTGAGGGCAACGTTCGCTCGTCAGACCGGCTGCGCACCTTCAAGCTGCAAAACGGCGACGAACCTGATTTCACTTTTACCGCTTAGAGCATACTCATGGAAGACTGGATGGAATTCTTTTTGTCGATCAGTGAACTTGGCGCGCTCCTGCGCGCCAAAAAGGTATCCTCCGTCACACTTACCGAAGCTTATTTAAGTCGACTGGAAAAACTTGGTCCACAACTCAACGCCGTAGCGAGTCTCATGGCCGACTCCGCTCTCGCCGAGGCGCGTGCCGCCGACAAAGAGATGGATCATGGACGCTATCGTGGACCGCTCCATGGAATTCCTTATGGCGCGAAGGATTTGCTGGCGACGCGCAACGCGAAGACAACCTGGGGCGCCACACCTTACAAGGACCAGCAGTTTGACTACGACGCCACGATTATCAAGAAGCTGCGGGATGCGGGCGCAGTTTTGGTTGCCAAGCTGGCGATGGTCGAGTTGGCTGGAGGCATGGGATACAACGAAGCCAGCGCAAGTTTGACAGGCCCATGCAAGACGCCCTGGAACACAGACTTCTGGAGTGGCGGTTCTTCGTCAGGTCCCGGAGCGGCGACGGCGGCGGCTCTGGTGCCTTTCAGCATCGGCTCGGAAACTTCCGGCTCGATTATTACTCCCGCCGCATTTTCAGGCGTATCGGGTCTGCGCCCAACTTATGGAGCTGTTTCCCGTTACGGAGCGATGGCGCTTTGCTGGACGCTCGACAAGCTTGGGCCAATGTGTCGTTCAGCGAAGGACTGCGGGCTGGTTTTCAATGCTATTGCCGGAAAGGATCCGCTCGATCCCACTTCAAAAGATCGTCCGCCGCGGCGCACCGCAGTTGCCAGAGGTAAACAGCCGAGGTTGCGTCTCGGCGTGATGAAAGACTCCTACGACAAGGCGCAACCGGAAGTGAAGGAAAATTTCCTGCGGTCGCTGGACGTCCTGAAGAAGTTTGCAAAAGTTGAGATGGACGTGAAGTTGCCGGACTTTCCCTACGGTCCTGCGGTGGGAACCATCGTCGATGCAGAAGGCGCCGCAGCGTTTCGCGACTTAATCGAATCCGGACGCACCCAGCAGCTAGCCTCGCCTAACGGACGCGTTGGCGGCTACTCGGCTTCGCTAGTCAGTGCCGTCGATTACTTGCACGCCATGCGAATGCGCGTTCCCATTCGGCGCGCATGGAACGAGATGTTTAAGAAAATTGACGTGCTGGTTGCGCCCTCGCGAGCAACAGTCGCGTATCCGATTAACAAGACCTTCGATCAGGCTTATCCGGGGATCACAGCCTCGTCGCCGATTGGCGCAAGTAATTTGGTTGGGGTGCCCGCGATCTCGATCCCAAACGGCTTCGGGCAAAACCATCTGCCCACCGGCATTCAGTTCATCGGTCCCGCCTGGAGCGAACCATCACTAATCGACATCGCCGACAAGTACCAGCAGGCAACCGACTGGCACCGGATGCAGCCGAAGCTGGCTTGAGTGTGCATTCGGTATCAGAACCGGGAGCGGTAGCGACCGGGTCGTCTAAACATCTTTTCGCGGTTTCGCTCGCGTAGCTTCTGTCCAAGCAGACCCGGTCGCTACCGCTCCCGGTTCTGATA
>JALZOO010000092.1 GCA_030913905.1 Acidobacteriota bacterium | reverse complement strand
TCACTGTTGAGCTGATGGACGTACAAGGGAACCGATCAATTTGGGGCGACACGTATCAGCGAAAAATCGCCGACATCCAGTCTGTCCAAAAAGAAATTGGCAGACACGTTTCCGAAAAACTGCGCCTGACACTGACCGGAGCGGATCAGACCCAACTGGCCAAGACCTACACCCAAAGCGGCGAGGCATACGAGGCCTATTTGAAGGGACGCTATCATTGGAACAAACGCACCGACGAAGGCTTCAAACAAGCGACTAACTTCTTTCAGGAAGCGATTGTTAAAGATCCAAACTATGCGCTGGCGTATACCGGGCTGGCGGATTGCTACACGCTTCGAAGTGATTACGGCTTTCTCGACCCACGGGAAGGCTACGCTCTGGCGAAAGGCGCAGTAACCCTCGCGCTGAAATACGATGAGAGTCTCGCCGAGGCGCACACTTCCCTCGCCTCCATCAAGGCCGTTACGGATTGGGATTGGCAGGGGGCGGAGAATGAATATCGCAGGGCAATTGAGTTGAATCCAAAATATGCCACTGCCCACCATTGGTATGCAGCGCAGTTGTTATTACAAGGCAGGTTTGACCAGGCGCTTCAGGAAATCAAAACAGCGCAACAACTGGATCCCCTTTCGCTTGGCATCAACAAAGATTTCGCTGTGATCCTTCTTTATGCGCGCGATTACGATAAAGCGCTGGAGCAGTGCCGGAAGACTCTGGAGATCGAGCCGCGCTTTGGCGCCATGTTTACTTACATTGCGCAGATCTATGAGTTACAACAGAAATACCCCGAGGCGGTCGCCGAACTGGAAAAAGCCCATGCGGCCGACTCCGAAGATGGTGAGATCACTTACGCACTCGGCCAGGCATACGCGCTTGCCGGCAGGAAAGATGAGGCGCTGAAGATCTCAAATGAGTTGAATCAACCCGGGAAAAATGTATATCTGCCAAAAGAGGCCGCTTACCTGTATGCGCTGCTGGGTGAAAAAGAGCGGGCGGTTGCGATCTTACAAAAGGCTGCTGACGACCACTATCTCGCCGTCGCTGAACTTAAGATGGATCCCCGCCTCGATGAGCTGCGCAAAGACGCGCGCATAGTTGAGATACTGCGGAAGATTGGACTGGGGCAGTAAGAAGTGAGCAGTGAGCGGTGAGCGGTGAGCGGTGAGCAGTTCCTGGATTTCGGAATTCGAATTTGAAAACCGGGCCCACCAGCCGCCAAGTAATTTTCGTGTTGCGTGTAATTCGTGGATGAGTTTTAGATCGAACCAAAAAGACTATCCACTAAATACACGAAGAGACACGAACGGGCGGGCGGGGACACCAGCTCTCGCAGTAAACGCGTTTCACTGAACGAGGGTCGGGGTAACGGTATAGTTTTGGAATCTGCGTAGCTGCGTAATCTGCGGATTCGTCAGTTGATCAGCCAGCCTGCGCTTTGGCCAATTCGTAGGCGCCATTCCAGGTGGCTTCGACTTCGGTTTCCGATTTTGCAACGGTCTTGAATGTGCCACCGCCGGTCATGCCGCGATACTGACCATCGCCGCCGGTGAATTTGAAAGTGCCTTCGACGGTCATCGTGCCACCTGTCGTGGAGACTTTGCCCTCGAATGTTCCAAAGTCTCTGCCGCCGTCAGGATGGACGTTGTTGAAGTAACCTGTTTGCGATCCCTCGCCGTTGAGCAAATCGTTTATACCCCAGTATGAGATCTTCGAGTCGTTCCACAGCGGATCAGGCGATTTCTGGGTACCGTTAACCTCGGCGATGGCGATTAGATGATTGGACTGGTCATTCACGGGCAGTCCAAACTGTTGAGTGAGCTTTCCTGAAAAAGATCCTGAGATAGAAGGCATGACATCTCCTTTAATTTTTAGGTTGGCTGTCGCGCGAGGTGGATGCAGTTTGGACCTGCTGTTTCGCACTGTCAATGAACGGTGGGCAGTGGGCAGAGCTTCGGATTTCGGAATTCGAATTTCGGATTTGAAAACCGGGCCCACCAGCGGTTGAGTAATTTTTCAGCTTTGCCCTAAAAGTCCTCCGTTGGTGCGGCTTCGGCTTCGCCGCCGGATGTGAGGCGGTGGCTTTGCCCCGCCGACAGCAACCAGATTATTTCCGGGCTATGCCCCTGGTCTGGGCTTAGCCCAACGGTTTATTGGGCCAAAGGGCGCACCAAGGGCATAGCCCAGAGATGTAAAAGGCACCTCTACGGCGGGGCATAGCCACCGCCTCACATCCGGCGGCAAAGCCGAACCCGACATGGCTCATGACTTTTGAGGCAAAGAGTAATTTTTCGTGTTGTTTCGTGTAATTCGTGGATCAGTTTTAGATCGAACCAAAAAATGTCCACGAAATACACGAAACGACACGAACGGGCGGGCGGGGACGCCCGTGCTCCCAGTGCACTGCCTGAACGAGGTCGGCGTAACAGCGGCTTTTGAATCTGTGTAATCTGGGTAATCTGCGGATGGATTTTGGCCGTTGCCCACCGCGCACCATTGACGTGTCCGAGAACTTGCGGTACAAGCAACGCGTCTTTCCAAATTCCCTCCTGTGCCTTGAAAGGAAACCCCAGATGAAACGCACAATCTTAATTGCAGCGATGCTCCTGGCCGCTTCGAGTTTTGGTTTTGGTCAAACGACCGACGAGCAGGCTGTTCGACAAACATTGACTGACCTGATGAATGCTCTGAGCCACAATGATGTTGACGCCGCAGGGCGGATCTATGCCGACGATTACGTGATTGGTCTCGGAGACGGTACCAGCACGACCAAAGCCCAACGACTCAATGCAATCAAATCCGGCGATTTAAAATACCAATCGCTGGTGTTTGATGGCTTGAAGGTTCGTCAATACGGCAACACGGCGGTGGCCAATTATCACGTGACGGGCAAAACAATCACCCGAGCCGGAGAACAACCGGTTAATTCTTACGCAATGGTTGTGTTGGTAAAAAACGGCGGGCGCTGGCAAGTCGTGTCGTCGCAACTGACGGATGTCGCTGCGAGTCCCTCAAGTGCAGTTGACGACAAATCATTGAATCAATTCATGGACGACTACTTCGTGGCGCTGAGGAAGAACTCTGCAGATGCAGTTGAACCTTACTTTGCTGGTGAATACCTTCGTGTCGGACCTGACGGCTCAACACTTACCAAAGAACAAGCGGTCGGGGCGCTGCGTTCCGGGGATTTGAAATACGAGTCCGTCGTAGCCGAGGGAAGAACATGGAGAATATTCGGTAACGACACTGCAATCGTAACGTCGCAGGCCACGCTAAAAGCCAGCCACAAAGGGCAAGACATGAGCGGCACTTACCGGGCGACAACCGTGTTGAGAAGAGTGGGAGACCGTTGGGTCATCGTCTCAACACATCTCAGCCCTCTCGCCGCAAAGTAGGCTTCGAGAAATTTTACCAGTGGTTTCAAGGCCGGTGAGTCAGCGAAGCGGACGGAAGCATAAAGCCGGGGGTGGAGCGAAGCGGAACCCAGGAACAGCCGTTGAAAATAATCAAAGCCCGCGGAGCGGGCGACAGCCGGAAGCATCACGATCGAGGTTTTGTGATCCCACCTGCTATCGCCCGTTTCGCGGGCTTAATTGTTATTGATGGCTTTGATCCTGGGGCTTACGCCCCAGGCTTTATGCCGGCGTCCGCTCCGCGGACTTCACCTTCTTCCTGAGAATTGCCGCTGAGATCAGGGTAACGATCAAGCCGACCGGAAATGGCTCAAGGAAAGTTATCGCGGCGTTGATGAACGGATTGTTATACATCTCCTTAAAACTGTTCATCTGCTGCACCTGTGCGTCGATTGCCTGCTGGGTGGCGCCGGAGGCCCGTGCTTTCTCAATCGCGTAGGTCGAATATTTGTCGAGAAAGTCAGGCATGAAGTTGAAGTAGAGGATCTGCCAGGCAACCACATAGCAAACACAAGCGACGAGCGTGATTAGAATTCCCACCGCGAAGGCCCGGCCGAATGTTATGTGGCCGTCATTCACATTTTCGCGATACGAGCGAATGCCAAAAAACACCAGCATGAAGGCGAGGATCATCGTCGTGTAGCCGATGATTGCGCCTCTGTCGAAACCGATCTTGTCCATGAAGGGCAGCGTGGCAAACATCATCGCCACCATGATGGCGCCGCTGATTAGTCCGAAGGTCAATACAGTCTTTTTCATTGCAGTAGCTCCTTATGTAGAAGACAGGAGACAGAAGACAGAAGTCAGGAATCGGAGTTCAGAATTAGATTATTCACAATCCGAGAGTTGAACTGTCTTTAAAAAGAAGATGCCGACCAAAGCGGCGTCAAGCCGCCGCACTCCAAAGTTTTGTCTAACCACTCCTTACTTCTGACTCCTGTCTTCTGTCTTCTGTCTTCTGTCTTCCAACATGGTGAGGAAAGTAACTGACCGGCGGCGGTTGTGTCGTCATACTTTCGGATGATTTCGCGTGTGGCGGCGAGAAATAATACTTTCGGGTTAATGAAAATCCTTGTCTTCATCCACTAGATCCTCAACTAGTCTGAATCCAGCCCCCAACAGCGCTTACAAACTTTCTTACATCCACTGAATCAACGATCTTTGAGGTGCGGATTGAGTCCGCTTCAGCGGACGCCTGAAAATAGCCCACCGATTCATCGGTGGGAAAAAAACCGAACAACTGTGGAAGTCCGTGAAGCGGACGGCTGAAGGAGCAAACAATGTCTCACGCTTATGTCAGCAATCGGATGCACTGCACATTTAGCACGAAGGATCGATATCCCTTTATTAACTCCGAGTTGGAATCACGTCTGTGGCCCTACCTTGGGGGCATTGCTAGAGACAACCGGATAGAGGCCCTCGCTATTGGCGGCACGAATGATCACATTCACACCTTATTGTCGTTGCCTGGCATGATGAGTTTTGCCAAGGCGATTCAGTTGCTCAAAGGCGGATCATCAAAATGGGTACATGATACCTTCGCCGAGCGAAACAAGTTTGGCTGGCAGGAAGGCTATGGAGCATTTAGTGTGAGTGCTTCGCAGGTCGACAAAACAATCGCATACATCAACAACCAAAGAGAACACCATCGACGAAGGACTTTTCGCGAGGAATTTCTGGATCTGCTAAAAAAACATGGTATCGAATACGATGCCCGCTACATATTGTAAGCTTCATTCGTCCGTTTCACGGACTCAATTGTAAATCTCGACTTGATCCCAGCAGTAAACTGCTGGGCTATTTTCAGCCGTCCGCTTCGCGGACTAAATAGCTTAAGGAATTAACCCGAGCTCTTTGCCTCGCTGCACCGCCTGTGTTCTTCGTTTGGCGCTGAGTTTGTCGAACAGCCGGCTCGAGTGGGTCTTGACGGTGTTCTCGCTCACGAAAAGCCTTTCAGCAATTTCGCGGTTGCTCAGACCGTCGGCAATCAATCCGAGTATTTCCAGTTCACGTTTGGTAATCGCCAGCTCTTGCAGTCGTTGTTCGTTTAGAGCAAAGGGTGTCCCGGCAGGAACCATCACTTGCCTTTCCACGATCAGTTCCCTTTCGACGATGACCTGCTCTTTCCGTGTAACTTTGAGTCCGAACCAGATGCCGACCGCGGCGAAGACCATCGCAATCAACGCTCCGTAAATCTCGATTGAGTGTTCCAGTACGATAAAGCGATACTCAATCAGCTTGAGAGCCGCGATCAGCAGCCCGCCGCAGAGGCCGTAGATGAGACCATGAATAAGAATCTGTTTCTTCACGTGGTGTCAGTAAGCAGTGAGCAGTGAGGGCGGTGAGCAGTGGGCAGTAAGGAGCAGTCTGTCGACCGCTGCGCGGGCTCAATTGTTATTTGGGGCCTTGATCCTGGGGCTTACGCCCCAAGC
>JALZOO010000073.1 GCA_030913905.1 Acidobacteriota bacterium | reverse complement strand
CGCTACCCCGACGCGTCGGGGTTCCGCATAAAAAGCCGTTCCGAGGTTTGGGAACTTTTTCGGGAGTCAGTTGTCTAACGTTGCGGAGCAGTATCGATTCAGTCAAAAGGAGAACCATTGTGCGAGTCAACACACTGGCGGGTTTGTGCTTGATAATTTTTGGCGTGGTCAACGTGCTTCATGAGATTAGTCTCACCAGCTCCGGAAGAGGCAAACCCGGCGTGGGGTATGCGGTGGCGACTGCCATCTTGTTCACTGCGGGGGCCGTGTTGCTTTGGCGCGACAAGATCCGAAGAGCACTGGCGAAGTCGCGCGAGAGCAAGATCAAATAACCGCCGGGAAAGAAAATGGGCTTCCAATCATTTCGATTGAAAGCCCTTTGTTGGTCGGGACGCCGAGATTCGAACTCGGGACCTCACCCACCCCAAGGGTGCGCGCTACCAGGCTGCGCCACGTCCCGTCAAAGCTCCTTTAGTATCTCTGCAAATCACTGCGTAAGGCAAATTAGCTATCGATCGCCGAACCGTTATATGCGATTTCAGCCCGACGGGCTGAGAGAAAGTAGCCGGTGGTCGAAGACCCCCGGAACACGTAATGTAGGCTTCGGCATCCCGGAGGGATGCAAGAAGTTGTTGTTTTTCTGGCACGCCTTCAGCGTGCCGGCATGATTGGAGCGTGATCCGGAGGTCTGCGCTTCGCTTCGACCTCCGGCTACTTTCTCGGCAACCCTTTGGGTTGCGTAAAGCCGAATTCCGCGGATTGACTTTGAGGCAGAAGCGAAAACTGAAGTTTGCTTTACAAAGAAGTTACTAGCGCGGCTTCTTGGGCGGGTTCTCTAACATGGCGAGCAGCTCGCGTAGTTCGGAATTGACTTTCCGTATCGCCTTTCGATCTTCGGCACTTCTTGTTTGTGGCGTTGATTCACTGGGGGCCGTTTTTACGCGGAGTGATGCTGGAGAAGATGTCTGTTGAGAATCGTCTGATTCGTCTGAGGAAACTATTTTAAGTTTGCCGCCCGCGCGCAGATCGTTTGCCAGTCGCTTCTTGGCTCCAGCAATCGTGTACTGGTCCTCATAAAGCAGTTCCTTTATCCGGAGCGCAATTTCCACGTCGCGTTTGCGGTAGACGCGTTGCCCGGCGCGATTTTTCTGCGGCGCCAGCATTGGAAATTCCGACTCCCAATAACGCAACACATGCGCCTGCACGCCGGCCAGTTCACAGACCTCACCAATCTTGAAGAATAGCTTTTCAGGGATGGCGACGGCGGAACGGCCCATGATGCGAACCTATGGAACGGTTTGTTCCTGCGAACGATGCTGACTTGGGAAATCTATAGGAGACTAATGGCGGAGTTGCCAGCAGCTCAGCGAGCCGACATGTTACTGCCCAGCGATTTGGCCTGTCAACACTTACATTTAGCGTTCCTGAGTTAAAACGGATTCTTAAAAGTATTGTCTAAAGGTACAGTCCTCGGCAGATTCCAGCGACTAACATAAATCGATCAAACAACCGCTCGGTGGACGCGTTTCATTCGTCAAGCTATAATCCGCCTTCCCATTCGCGCCATTCGGAGGATTATTTCCACTAGTGACGACATCGCCAACTGCCTTTCGCCTCGCCTCTCGCCTCGATGAGATAGGTTTCTCTGACATCGTCAACATTCGTAACCGGATAATGAAATTGCGTGCTGAAGGCGCAACCGTCCATCAGTTCGAAGGCGGCGAACCATACATGCACACGCCTGACTTCGTTAAGGAAGCGATGAAGCGCGCTGTCGATGAAAACAAGACGCGCTACGCTCCGTCGTCTGGCATACCCGAGTTGCGTGCGGCGATTGCCGAGAAGCTGCGCTCGGCTAATGGCATTCCGGCGCAGGCAAGCGATGTGATTGTTTTGAATGGCGGTATGCAGGGATTGTTTGGCGCATTTCAATCGGTGGTGAATCCCGGTGATGAGGTGCTTGTCTTCTCTCCTTTCTGGACGCCTATCAAAGATCTGATCGCTCACTGCGAGGGCAAGACAGTTTTAGTTCCAACTAACGAAGCGCGTGCGGAAGGTTTCGAGAAAACGCTGGCGCGATATTCTTCGGAACGCACCAGAGCGATTTACTACAACACTCCGCAGAACCCGACCGGCGTCGTCTTCACTCCTGACGACGCACGAGCAGTTTCACGTTTTTCACAGGAACGAGATCTGGTTGTCATCGCGGACGAGGCTTACGAAGATTTGGTCTACGAGGGTGAACATTTCTCGATCGCGTCGATCGACGGAATGTTTGAACGCACGATAACTGTGTTCACGCTTTCCAAGTCTTACGCGATGACCGGCTGGCGACTCGGCTACACCGTCGCGGCCGAACCCTGGATGATGGGTGTGCGCAAGACCACGCTCTACTCTTCTAACGGAGTTTCTACACCGACGCAGTGGGCCGGACTCGCTGCGTTTACCACCGAGTCAGACATGCTGGAAAGAAATCGCGTCGCTTATCTCGAGCGGCGCGATTTACTTTGGGAGGGACTGAACGACCTCGGTTTGACATGTGAAAAACCTGCCGGCGCGTTTTACGCTTTTCCTGATGTATCGCGCGTCAGTCCCGACAGCCGAAAAGCCGCTGAGATTTTGCTAGAGCGCGCGCAGGTCGCAACTGTTCCGGGTGTCGTCTTTGGCGAGCATGGCGAAGGTCATCTGCGTTTTTCTTTTTCAACTTCAATTGAAACCATCCAGGCCGGCCTCGACTCCCTCCGCCGCAATCTTTAGTTTAGAGTCCAACCTTTAGGTTGCTCTTGCAAGGCAGCAAGCTAAAGCTTGTACTCTGAACTCCACACCCATGAACGAATTCGACTTCATCAAGAGAATCCGAGCGTTGGCACAGCAACACGGCTCTTCGTCTGGGCTGGTGCGCGGGATCGGGGACGATGCAGCGGTTCTGAAGTCTTTTACCGGCACTGACGTTGTCATCAGCACCGACTTGTTGGTGGAGGACGTCGATTTTCGACGCGACACCACCAGGCCCGAGCTGCTGGGCTATAAAGCGTTGGCCGTTTCCCTTTCCGACATTGCCGCAATGGGCGCGCGTCCACGCTGGGCGCTAATGTCGATTGGGGTTCCCAAAGGTGTTTGGGAATCTGGCTTTATGGACAAGTTCTATCAGGGATTTTTTCAGCTCGCCGGCCGTTATGATGTGAAGCTAATTGGCGGCGACGTTTCGAGAACTCCGCAGAAAGTTATCATTGATTCAATCGTTATTGGTGAGTGCCTGATGGAACGTGAGGTATTCCGTTCAGGCGCCAAGCCGGGTGATCAAATCTACGTCACCGGATTCCTTGGCGACGCGGCAGCTGGTCTGCGTTTGCTGAACCGCGGCGCCCGATTGCATCCCGAGGCTACAAACCATCGCGAGGGCAATTCAGTTGACCGACTACTACTCCGGCATCTTCAGCCGGAACCGCGCGTCGGATGGGGTCTCCTAATTGGAGAGCAGCGCCTGGCGTCGGCGATGATCGATATCAGCGACGGATTGTCTTCTGATCTAAATCATCTGTGTAATGAAAGTGGGGTGGGCGCACTGGTTGAAGCTTCCAGCCTGCCGATCGATCGCGTGGTCACCGAAATCTGTGGCCGGCGTGCACTGGATCCACTAATGCTTGCGCTCCACGGCGGTGAAGATTTTGAATTGCTCT
>JALZOO010000071.1 GCA_030913905.1 Acidobacteriota bacterium | reverse complement strand
CGCAAAAGATTGTTACCTTTCAACGCGAAACGGATCGTCCGCTTTCAATTGCTTTCCTGATCGACGTCAGCGCGTCTGAAGAACGCACATTGCCGCAGGAGAAAGCTGCGGCGCGCGCCTTCATCGAAACGGTCATGCAGTCAAGCAAGGACCAGGCGGCGATCGTCGCGTTTACGGGTTCCGCGTTTCTCGAACAAAACCTGACGAGGGATGTCCTTAGTCTTTATCGTGCGCTCGAACGCGTCGAAGTTGCCATGCCCACGTATCTTGGCGCGGGTCGTCCAATCAGCGGCATCGTTTCTGGGCCAGGGATGCCGGCGCCACCCTCTCCGGGCACGACCGCCATCTGGGAAGCCATAACTTTAACTGCCAGTGAGGTGCTGATTGCCAGGCCGGATCAGCGCGATCAAATCCAACGAAGACGCGCGATTATCTTGCTGACTGATGGATGGGATACAAGCAGTCGTGTGGACAGGAAAGACGCGATCAACAACGCGCTGGCGGCGGAAACCATTATCTATGCGATCGGTATAGGCGATTCGAAACGTTACGGCATCGATAAGAACGGCTTGTACGTGGTCGCGGCATCGACTGGTGGACGTGCATTTTTTCCGAAGACGGAAATTGATCTGAGGAACGCATTCGCGGAAATTGAGCGGGAACTTCGTTCGCAATATCTAATCACGTATTCATCTACCAACAAGATCAGGGATGGCGGATATCGTCAGATGCAGATCGAGGTCGCCAATCCGGAACTGCAAAAAGCGAAACTACAACTCCGCTACCGCCCGGGCTACTTCGCTAAACCCTTGCCGGCCCAGACCCGGACCCGCGAATAAGAACAGGTAGTCAATGACGAGTCGGATCAGGAATAGACTGTTCCTGAGCGTGTCCATCTGTGTTCATCAGCTTTGCCTTCAGAAGTAATCGGCTCCTGGGAGTTCGGCTTCGCCGCTGAGTTGGCTTCGGGCGGTGGCTATGCCCCGCCGACAGGTGCCAGGTTTTCTCCGGTCTATGCCCCTGGTCTGTGGGCTTAGCCCTTCGGATTCATTGGGCCAAAGGCCGCACCAAGGGCACAGCCCAGATGGCTAAGAACTCGTCTAGGGCGGGGCAAAGCCACCGCCTCACATCCGGGGGCAAAGCCCGCAATCAATAGCCCATGACTCTTTGAGGAAAAGCTGCGTCTATCTGTGGCGAACTTTTTGGTTGGCAGGTTTCTCTTGCGGTCGATTGCTGAGTAGTGGCAGTGGATTGACGGCGCCGCCGGGTGCGTAAACTCCGAAATGAAGATGAGGTGGCGTGCCTGCTGCATTCCCCGTGGTCCCGACATAACCGAGAACTGTCTTGGTTGTGACGGAGTCGCCTTCAGCGATACCGGGCGCGTAAGAATCAAGATGAGCGTAGTAATAAACTCGACCGCCGGCCCCGATTACCGAAACCGTTTGACCACCTAAACTGTTATCGCCGATCTTCACGACGAACCCGTCGGTGGCTGACAACACAGGCGTTCCTCGCTGCGCGAAGATGTCCTGACCTTCATGCAGGCGATCCGTTCCACGCGCAGCGCGCCAGGTGTTGGCGACCTGTTCTTTCCTGACATCCTTCACCGGCATTGCCAGCGCCTGATCCGGCTCTTCCGCGTAGAGTCGCGCCACGTGAACGTAAAGCACTAACTTGTCGGCAACCCTTTCCACAACTCGCCCCGCCGCTGCAGACATGCCGGTAACACTCCCCAAAATGAGGAATGTAAGTGGAAGAAATAACGCGAGGAAAGGCTTTTTCATAACAACTTTAAGATGCGGCGGAGCATTCCGCCGTTGTGTGGGGGACACTTGAGTGTCTAGGGTTTCTACGCGTAAACATCTTTTCGGTCGCCCACATCGAGCACGACCACACGGCGTTCACGATCATCAATTTCGTAGATTACGCGGTAGTTTCCGGATCGGAGGCGCCAGACATCGCGTCCGGTCAACTTTTTTGACCCGACAGGCCTTGGATTCGAAGCTAAGGAAGCTATCAAATCTCGAATGCGGGCGTAATTTGATTTGGGAACGTTAGAGAGTTGCTTCTGGGCCCTACGAAGGATGAGAACTTCGTACTCCACCTAGCCGCCCTCAATCTCTTTGACGGCCTGCTCGAATGGAATGACTTCATCGTCGGAGGCTTTTGCTTCGTCATACGCTCGAATGG
>JALZOO010000052.1 GCA_030913905.1 Acidobacteriota bacterium | reverse complement strand
CCATTCGCATTGAGCAACATGCGTAGAACTTTGCGCGCGCCACGTGGTCCATACCCGGTGGACTCGACGATCATCCGACGCGGTGGTTGACCCGCGGGCGTGTTGTCTCGAGTCAAGGAGACGCTGTAAGCGGTACCAGTGAATGGATTGTAGCCGGGACTAATACCGACGCGGTCGGCGTAGGCGCTGCCGGGCGAGGTGTAGTTATAGGTGAGCCAGCGAGAGAGTCTTAGAGGAGCGCTAGCAGGGTCGCCGGCCAAGTTCGACGTGTTGGCCGTTAAAGCTTTGGTAAAGTTAATCCGGTTTTCTGGCGCCACGTCACACGCAGGGTTAGCGGCGAACAATGGAGTCGGCATCACATTGCCACGTAACACATTCAGCGTCGCCTGTAATCCCGCTTCGGCACCGTAATACGCCTGCATCTCAGAAGCTGCGTCAATGGTGTTGGTTCCTGTCATCGCCGTAGTGAGAATCAACATTCCACCCGCAGTCAGCAACAGCGCTGAAATCAGGAGGGTGCTAATCAGGGCGGCGCCACACTGGTCTCTCGCATATATCCGATTGCTTGTTTGAGCGACTGTTTCCATTTCTTATTCACCGTTCCGGTACTAGAACTGATACAGAGTGGCAGGAGCGTTTCTAAGC
Source organism: Acidobacteriota bacterium (assembly GCA_030913905.1). GTDB lineage: Bacteria > Acidobacteriota > Blastocatellia > Pyrinomonadales > Pyrinomonadaceae > PSRF01. The sequence goes on along the minus strand of JALZOO010000052.1, from coordinate 3,841 downwards.
GCTACATCCGAAACAAGTCGAACTAATCCCGCCGGCTGTTGGGGACCGGCGGGCAATTCGACTCGGAGATCAATTTGAACTCTTTCAGCAGTGGCTGGCGTGGCGTCGAGACCTGCGACATTCAGATACTTGATTTCCACAAAGGTGATGTTTGTTGCTAATACGACGGGCGTGCCGGATTGGGATACGCGAACGATCGCCTCATTATCCTCCTGATACACAAACCGCACGTCTTCGTCGACGTCAGTTAGAAGAGCGTCACCAAGGGAATCGTTATTGTTGAGATTAGCGCGAACTCGAATGGATTCGTCGTCCGAATCGGCAACCACGATTCCGTTATCATTAAGACCGTAGCCGGAATTGCCAATCTCGCGTGACATCATGTTAAGGGCCCGTTGGGCCGAGGCTAATGCGTTAGACCGCGCATTCTCTCGCGTGCGCGTGCGTAGAGAACCAGCGAGAAGCGTGCTGGCGGCTGCCATTACTGCAAGTGTGATGGTCATCGCGACGAGCAACTCCAACAACGAAAATCCGCCTTGTCCGACCGCTGTTTCTTTTGAAGTCTTGTTTAGCATGGCTTCTAGAATGGTTCCTGCTGCCCTTACCGATCAGTCCTGGAACGCAGGGTGTAGAGAGTAACCGTGCCTCCTGCGCCGAAGGCCCAGCCCCTACCGATGCTCCGTGGCACCACGGTGATAGTGATTCTTTTAAGGTTGGTGTTGATGTCAGTCTCTGTTTCTACTGTGGCTGGGTTGTCATCGACGGTACGCGTCACGGTGAACCTTCGCCCATCGCGAACTACCTCTTGGTCGTCGGAGCCTCCTTCTAAACCTTCATCGGTGGTCGTGGAGTTGAATTGCGCGCTACGCGCCATTTCGAGTGCCTGTTGCGCAATGGCCAGGCTGGTTGCGCGATCGCTTCCACCAGAATTGTTGTAGATCGAAAAAGAGAAGAGGCTAGCTGAGCCTAACGCGACGACCAGCATCAGCAGTAGCGCAATCGTTGCCTCGAGCAGTGAGAAACCGCACTGCCCAGCGTCGCTGCGTCGATTTGTCACGGCTTGCCGCCGCGATCTACACGAAGACTGTGCAGTTGCTTCTACTTCGGTCGTAATGCAAGGGAACATCATTGGAGTTGTTGAGTGTTGCGTCGATAAGTGGGCGCTGGCGCCGCCGAATTCGTGACGGGGCTAACAGGAGGTGTCGCTTCAAAAGAAGGCTGGCCAGCAGCGGTCAGATGAATACGGCTCTCGCCGTAGGTGTTCGAGATACTGACATACGGTGGCGTGGCGCTGTTGCCCGCAGCGTCCACAGAACGTCCGCGCCAATTGAAGTAGATGGTGCGCGGGAACGACCCGTTGAATTGAAGGCCTGAATTTGGTGGAAGACTGACAACCAGTGGCGTATCGAGAGCGCCGTTGCCGTCAGCATCAAGGGCTACCGTATAGAAACTACCGTTAACTATTGTTACCTGAGCCATCTCGGCTGAAGTGTCCGGATGGCGTCGCAGCGAATCGATGCGCGCTTTTTCCAGGTACGATGCGAGTTGTTGCGCTGCATTGGCTCTGGTCATGTCCTGCCGCGCCTGAACGATCTGAATGAGTGCGAAGCCGGTAATCACCGAGATCATCGCGACCACGATCAGCAACTCCAGTACGGAGAAACCGCTAGTGTTTTTGTCTGGATGAGATGTGTGAGTAACTTTCATGTTGAACTCGCTTCGATGAAAGAAGCGTCGTCGATGATGAATTGGTCCTAGTGGCTAGAACTCACGTACGGCCATCACCCTGTGACCGCCCGCTTGTTTTGCCTTCTCAACTTCGTCGGAGTGGTATTGAATGGTTGCGGTTCCGCCTCCGCTTGTGTCGAATGTTGGTGCTCCAAAAAGATCGGTATCGGCGCCGGTACGAGCAAAGTTAGCTACAAACATCGCTCCGTAGATGTTGCCGTGACCACCGCCGCTGCGTAGCACGCTGCCCTGGCCGAGCACCATAATGATGCCATAAAAATTAAAGTTTCCACTTAACGTAAGAGTGCCGGTAACAATCAAAGTCCCTCTCCCGGATGGGTCGCCCGGTCCAAGTATGAGGTCGCCGTCAACAAAAGTGAGGGCCCCGTTAGGATTGTTCGCCCCTAGACCGCCGGTACTGTCAATGGCTGCCTGCCCCGTGGAGAAGTAGCGGCCTTCATGCGCGGCCAGGGACATCATGCCATCCGTTCCATAGAGGAAGCTGCGGGCAGCGGCAACCGACTGAAGAAAGTCCGTAGTATTGTCTTCAGTCAATACCTCTGGATCGCCTGGAGTCACGACAGGAGCACTACCGTTGCAATTTGTGCCGTCTGCATAACACCCGTCGATGACGTTATTTGCGGCCGTGTAATCGTCGTCGCTAACGCCGAAAGCCGGAAGCGTCGGAAGTGGGTTTCCATAGGCGTCGACACCCGAAAAGTTGGTGACGTTACTCGAACCCAAATTAAAAACCATAGGATCGCCGGACTCATTGGGAGTCTCAATAACGTGCCTCACAACGTAGTTATTCACGAATCGATTGACGATGACTTCCATGTCTTTCCGCGCGTTCTTGGAACCAATACCAGCCACCTGAATTTTCAACCGGCTGGGTTTGTAATTGACATCCGTACAATCTCCTCCGTCGGGATCGACTATTGATGTGACCTGAAAGGAAGAACTTGATGCGCTTGCCACGTTGATTGAATTTCCGGAAGTAGCGTCCCAGAGGGTGCGACTGCATACGACATTCCGGAAGGTGGCCCTCGTGCCGGCCGGGCTGGATTCCACGTTTCCGCGTAACACATTCAGAGTCCGCGCTACTCCAGCTTCCGCTGCATAGTAGGCTTGCATCTCAGAGGTTGCGTCGACGGCGTTGGTCCCGGTTACTGCGGTGGTCAAGATCAATGTTCCGCCCGCGGCCAGGAGTAGTGTGGAGAGAAGCAGCGCAGTAAGTAATGCCGCGCCGCGTTCGCCTTTGCGAGTCCTTAGTTGGTTGTTTGATTCTTTGTTTTTCATGGAAGGTTGAACCTCGCGGAAACCATTCGCTTGATGGACTCTTAGTAAGTGGATAGACCGGAATTCCGCAGCGTCACATCTGAGACCAGCAATACCTGGCGTTCGGGTTGGTAACCAGGGGAACCGGGAGCTCCCACTTCGTTCAGTGTTACCGAGAGGGCTATCACGACGTATTTCGCCGCACTGGGCGACACTTCCGCGGCTGAGGCGTTGGAGATATCAGTATCCCCCGGATTGGCGTCATAAGTTATGGCTTGACCGAAATAATGTATTTTCAGTGAATCGATGCGGTTGGCAAGGACAGTCCCTTTGTCTTCGTTCCCAGTGTGCTCGTCATAGCGCGCCAGGTATTGCGTGTCCGCCGCGAGATTTCTAAAGTACTTGACGTCCTCTCCTTCGTCTTCGCTTGCTACAGCCGCTAGACCAATCCCGTTCCGCGCTTCCGCGCTAACTAAAGCATTAAACCTGTTCAGGTTGGATCGTACGCGAATGGATTCAGAATCCGAGTCTTCCTCAACGATGCCGTTTGTGTTGAGGTTGAATCCGGCATTGGCAATCTCACGCGACATGATGTTCAACCCACGTTGCACGTCGGCCAGGGCATCAGACTTCTGATTTTCTCTAGAACGCATGCGGAATGCGCTAGCGACCAGGGTGCTGGCCATCCCCATAATGATTACCGTGATGGTCATACCAATGATGAGTTCAAGAAGGGAGAAGCCTTCCGATCCAGTCTTGTGTGTAAGCGCCTGCATTTTTTGGATCCTCGTTCTTAGGGACGTCCCTTATCAACCTGAATCAATAGGTTCCGGGA
>JALZOO010000050.1 GCA_030913905.1 Acidobacteriota bacterium | reverse complement strand
CGGAAGGTCATAGACCTTCCGCACATCAGGCGGCATAGCCGTTTCGTCCGTCGTGTCGCACTCCCTTTCGCCACCTCATCGAATCATTGTTAGAATCCGTTCATGCTCGTTCTCGGTATTGAAACGTCCTGCGATGAAACAGCCGCGGCCCTGGTGCGCGATGGCCGCGAAATCCTTTCGTCTGTCATTGCCTCGCAAATAAAAACTCACGAGCGTTTTGGCGGAGTCGTACCAGAACTCGCGTCGCGCGAACATCTCGACAAGATTGTCCCGATTGTGGAAGAAGCGTTTACGCGCGCAAACGTTCACAAGGCCGACATCGACGGCATTGCCGTGACGATTGGCCCGGGCTTAGTGGGATCGCTACTGGTCGGTGTCTCGTACGCCAAAGCGATGGCTTTCGCCCTCGAAAAGCCGCTGGTCGGTGTCAACCACATCGAAGGTCACATCTATTCGGTCGCATTCGAAAACCCGCCGGTCGAATACCCCGCGCTCGCCCTGGTAGTTTCCGGCGGCCACACCAATTTGTTTTTCGTTCCTGAGTCCGGCAAGTACAAAGTTGTAGCGCGCACGCGCGACGACGCAGCCGGAGAGGCGTTTGATAAAGTCGCAAAGATGCTCGGGCTTGGTTATCCCGGCGGTCCAATCATCGAAAGGCTCGCGCGCGAAGGTAATCCGAAGGCTGTTAAGTTCTCCGTACCGCGCATGGGCGATGGCTCGGCGGATTTTAGCTTCAGCGGATTGAAAACTGCCGTGACGAAATTCGTTCGCGAGAGCGGTGTTCGGCCAGTTGACAACGGCGATGCGCCGTCGCAGGCAATCAAAGACCTGGCAGCAAGTTTTCAAAGTACGGTTATTCGATCGCTGGTAGGAACTACTGAGCGTGTCGCCGAGGAATATGGACCAAGAACGTTGATTGTCGCGGGTGGTGTGGCCTGCAACGGCGCCTTGCGCGAAGCTTCGAGCCGGGCGGCAGTGCAACTTGGCATTCCCGCTTACTTCCCTTCACTACATCTCTCGACTGACAATGCTGCTATGATCGCTGCTGCAGGAACAGTGAAATTGCAGGCAGGCGAACGCGCGGGCTTTGACTTGAACGCTGATGTAACGCTGCGCATACAAAATGTCGACAATCAGGAAGAAGCGCTAAGAAAAGCGAAGGTTCGCTATCGGTTGTAATATGCGACAGACTAAAGGACCTTCTGAACAAGCGGAAGCGTGTACTTTTTGGAGACAAGTATGTTGGATGTCAGGTCGAGCAAGTAGAATAAGCTAAACCACAGAGCAGCTTATTCGAGGAGAAACGACAATGACACATTCAGCGCTTGGCTCCGGCTTCATTCCTCGTGACTACGACATCTTCGGTGGTCTTGACGTAGACAAGAGGAGCATGGCTATTACTTTCAGAGATCATGGAACAATGCGAAAATCTTTAAAGCTGCCCTATAGTGCCAGCGCGCTGCTTAATTATACGCGGAAGCATTTTCCGGGTCAGCGGGTGGCCTTTGTTTACGAAGCTGGGCCCACCGGGTTTGGCCTGTATGACGAATTGACAGCAGCCCACCATCCATGTTTGGTAGTCTCGCCCGCGATGGTGCCGACAGCTGCGAGACCACGAGTGAAAACTAATCGCCTCGATAGCAACAAACTCTCTGAAGGACTGCGCGGCGGACAACTGCGTAGCATTCATGTGCCGACGACTAGTTATCGCGAGCTGCGACATTTGGTGCAATTGCGTGATACCCAAGTAGCCCAATTGCGGGCCACCAAATGTCGCATCAAGTCGTTGCTGCTGTATGAAGGAATCCCCTTTCCCGCGGCCAACGGTAAGTGGTCGGGTCAGGTGTTGCGGCAGTTGGAAACGGTGTCTTGTAGCCGCGCGGTGCGCTTTAAGTTGGACCAGTTGATCGACGCTTTGCAGTTTCATTATCAGTCCGCCGCCAGGATACAAAAAGAAATTCGCCACTACTGTCAAAACGATTCGGAGCTACGAGAGTCCATTAGTTTTCTGACCAGTCTGCCTGGAGTAGGTTCAATCACTGCCACGCACGCCCTGGCCCGGTTGGGAGATTGGCGCCAGATCAGTAACGTGCGCCAGATCGCCGGCTTTCTGGGACTCGTCTCCAGCGAGCACTCCACTGGTGACAAGGAAAACCGCGGCGAGATTACCCGTATCGGTGACAGCCGATTGCGCAACAAGCTGATTCAGTGTGCGTGGACGGCCATCCGCAAAGATCCGGAACTGCGCGCTTTTTATCGGCGCATCTATGAGCGACAACCGAAGAAAGTCGCCGCCCGCAAAGCGATTGTGGCGGTAGCTCGTAAGCTAACGACGCGCATGTATGCCGTCTTAAAAGAACAAAGGCCCTTCGTTATCAGACCAGACAGCTCAATAGCTCCTTTGACCGTAGAGGAGACCGTCGGCCCCAGGGAACGCCTCGACAGCGCACAGAACGAGCAGCCGTAAATCCGGCCGTAGCTTCGATTCTGGAGACAGAGAACCCAGGGCCAGCGGTATCGCCCTAGTGGGCCGCATCCTCGAGAGTGTGACGGAACTTGAACCGTGCCACGCATAGCAGTCAGTCTCGCTTAGGTGAAAGAATCAAGCAGTCACTAGAACAACAAGGAGAAAAACACTTCAATCAACCTTGACTCTTGACATCCACATAGCAGTGCGCTGGTCTGGCAGCGCTTTGGTCCGACTTACGTAACTGGCCCGCCATAGTTGAATTCTTGCCGCGTGCGGCCAAAGCGGCGCCAGGCCGCCGCACTCCAAGGAGTTGATGCTTAACTTAATCAGAGCTTACTTTAGTCTGTGCCGCTAAGCCGCGAGCGCCAATGTGGCAGCAAGCGAACGGAAGATATCGCGCCCATCACTCGAGCCGAGCAAATCCTCACAGGCACGCTCGGGATGTGGCATCAGGCCCAGCACATTGCGACCGGCGTTGCAGATGCCGGCGATGTTGTCTCGCGAGCCGTTGGGATTCGCGGTGGCGGTGACGTTGCCATGCTCATCACAGTAACGAACCACGATGCGATCTTCACGGCGTAACTC
>JALZOO010000039.1 GCA_030913905.1 Acidobacteriota bacterium | reverse complement strand
GTCCCAACTCCAGCGTTTCCGCGTATAGCCGGATCAAAGCCAGAGGCGTGCGCAACTCGTGTGATACGTTGGAAACGAAGTCAGACTTCAGGCGGGCCAGCGCCATTTCTTTGCTAACGATGTGTTTTGTAAGCACCAGGCCGCCGATTATCAGCAGCGAAAGGAAGCCGAGGATTATTAAACTGCGATGCACCCAGGTCTGGCCGAGTGCCTTCACGCTTGTGCCCTGAAATTTGATGCCCAGCGCCAGGCCGCGGAAAACATCGTCCAACTTGCGCGAGACTTCCGGTTTCCCTTCGCCCCAACCCGTCGAGGCGGCAAGCGGCTTGACGTCCTGTCCCATATCCATGTCCGCGCGATAGACCATCATGGCCAGGGGGTATCCACCCTGATCAGTCATCTTCTCGTTGACCGACTCTTGAAGCATTCCCGGAAAGAAAGTTTGTTTGAGATAACTGGCATCGAAGGTGGCTCCGCCAAATACCACCCTATCTTTTGAGAGTTGTGGAAGGACGAACAAGGCAGTTGTTACGTAAGCCTCGCCATCTCTCTGCTTTATCACACCACTGTAGAAATTCATGGGGCGGGTTTTCTTGTGCATCCCCTGAACCAGCGACTTGCCTTCCATGCCAAACCATCCACGGTATGATTCGACCATTTTCTCATGTTCTTTGAGGGTGTACCTGTCTTTCATCAGTTCAGGTTGGGAATGGAAGATGAAACTCTTTTCGTCGAAGAGAAACACGTGCGACAGCCACGGACTCTTTGCCAGGATCAGGTCGAGTCGCTTTTCTTTTTCATGGGGGTCAGTGTCCGGAGATGGAAAAAGATTCCGGGCATCTTCGATAATCGTCAACGCCTTCTTGTTGATTGTCTTCTCAGTGAGGGCGAGCCTCTCTTGAAAATCGCGGTGAATGGCTGCCTCAAGCACCTTGTCGCGCTCGAAGCCCCGCAACTGGCTGTAATTGACGTATATGAGCGCAGCCGCAGGCAAGACAACGGCGAGACCCAGCGTTAGCATTAGCCGAAACCGGTTGAAGCCCCCCAGGAATCCTCTTCTCTTCAATTTCATTTTAGACCTCTGAAGGAATTGCAGTATGCGAGACTTAGCATACTCTTGGCGGTGTTAAGCTATGTCAAGAGAACGTAAAAATATGTCAAGAGTTGTGAACTTATCAATCGCAGCGAGGGGCGAGCGGGAAGCGCTGGGCAGTGAGCAGTAGGCAGTGAGCGGTGAAGAGCATAGATGAAGGCGGAAGGATTGGGGAATAGCTCACCTCTCGACTTTACTCAGAACGCGCAGCTTGTCGAATCTCTGGCTATTCTCTGCGAGCCACATGTTATGCTCCAGTGCGAAATTTGAATTACGAATTGATAGAATACACTCGGAACTGAACGATTCAGGAGGAGCGGCGTATGTCATCCGCAGCCGACAAGCTAGCCTTAGAAATTCGGGCGTTACCTGACGCAGAGAAGCTGCGTTTGATAGAAGCGATTCTCACTGACCTCGATAAACCAGATCCGGAGATAGATGGAATTTGGGCAGAGGAAGCTCGGAAGCGATGGGCGGCGTATAAAGCGGGTCGCATTCCGACAGTATCTTATGAAGACGTAATGGCTAAGCATCGCCCGCGATGAACATCAGGTTTCTCAGCCTGGCCGATCAGGAGGTCGATGACGCGGTTGCCTGGCATGATGAGCACGCAGAAGGACCGGGTCGCAACTTCCTCGACGAACTAGATCGCGTCGTCCGATTGATTAGGACCTATCCACTCCTGGCTACACAAATTGAAAATGAAATTCGACGGTTCTTATTTCCTCGTTTCCCCTACTCGTTAATCTACGGAATCGATCAAGAGACAATAGTGGTAATCGCCGTAGCTCACCAGCACCGTAAGCCTCGATATTGGGCCGATCGCATCGATATGATTTGATGCTCCAAGGTGCCGCTGTTGGCCAGCGACAAAAGACGTCCGCAGATTTCACAGATTCCGCAGATTCAAAAACCCAGGAGGCAGGTGCAGGCCGCAGGAGCCAGGGAAAGCGTCTTAGGTTTTCGATGTCAAATGAGAAATGAGAAATGTTATATGGAAAATTTTCCATTTGTCATTTCTCATTCGCCTACATGCCTGCCTCCTGCACCTGCTTCCTGCTCCTGTCTTCTGTCTCCTTACTTCGGCAAGAGGCTGCACGGGAGGGGACGGAAGCCGCTCCACTGGAAGTTTGAGCCCACAACAACTGGCTGGTCGGATATGACTCTGACAGCAAACGAAACG
>JALZOO010000031.1 GCA_030913905.1 Acidobacteriota bacterium | reverse complement strand
ACCTTGCTCACACGACGATCACGTCGCCAATCGACGGCATCGTTGTGTCGCGTAACGTGGACGTTGGCCAGACGGTCGCAGCAAGCCTTGCCGCTCCAACTCTTTTTACCATCGCCCAAGATCTGACCCAGATGCAGGTAATGGCCAACATCGATCAAGCAGACATCGGTTTGGTCGAACAAGCGAAGTCAGTAAAGTTTTCCGTCGACGCATTTCCGGGTAAGGATTTTGACGGCAAGATGCAGCAGATGCGGCTCAATCCGCAGAATGTGCAAAACGTCGTTACTTACAATGTCGTGATAGATGTCAGTAATCCCGAACAGCAACTCAAGCCCGGCATGACCGCTAATCTGATAATCACTATCGACGAACGTAACAACGTGCTCAAGGTTCCAAACGCCGCGCTCCGGTTTTTTCCGCAGGGTGCGACGGGACAAAAGAGTGGCAATGCTACTGGGGCGGGAAACTCAAACGAACAAACCCGCAGCCAGCAACAATCCGGTAACACTAATGGAGCAAGTGACTCGACTAGTGGCAATCCTTTATCGCAACAGGGAAATGGCAACGAACCTCGGTTAGCGCCCGCTACCGCGCCGGTTCTGGCAGGCCAGACGCGTCTGGTCTGGGTGCTTGGCCAAGACAGCAAGCCACAGTCCCGCCGAATCAAGGTAGGACTAAATGATGGCACTCAGACGGAAGTTGTCGAAGGCAACTTGCAGGAAGGTGAAATGGTAATCATAGGGCAGACGATAACCAGTAAGAGTACGGCCCAAAGCAGTCCGACGCCTGCTTCAGCATTGGGTGGACCACAGCGCACCAGCGTACCCGTTGGCGGCCGCCGGTGACGTGTCAGATTTCAGCCTAGTGGCGTTAAAGGTACGGTTAGCATTTAGGTAATAAAGATGTCCGCAACTTTAGCAGTCGTCCCTCAGGAGTTTCAGGCTAACGCCGTATTAACACAGCTACCCTCTGAAAGTCCGCCTCTCATCCAGTTGAATCAGATTCAAAAGACCTACACGATGGGCGACATTGAAGTCCGCGCGTTGCGCGGGGTCTCGCTCACCATCAGAGAAGGCGAGTTCGTGGCCATCATGGGCGCCTCTGGTTCAGGCAAGTCAACAATAATGAATATCATCGGCTGTCTGGATCGTCCCACTTGCGGCTCTTACATTCTTGACGGCGAGGACGTCTCCGGCTTGTCCAAGGACGAGCGGGCTGATATTCGCTGCCAAAAGATCGGCTTCGTGTTTCAGGGCTTCAATTTACTTCCACGCACGTCTGCCTTAGAGAACGTTGAACTGCCAATGCTTTATCTGGGAATCCCGACCTCCGAGCGTCATCAGCGCGCGATGGAAGCGCTCGCTGCGGTCGGACTGGCGGGTTGCGAGCAAAACCATTCCAATCAATTGTCCGGCGGGCAGCAGCAACGCGTCGCCGTGGCTCGCTCCCTAATCAACAACCCTACGTTGATTCTGGCCGATGAACCGACCGGCAATCTGGACTCACTCACAGCCGCCGAAGTGATGGACATCTTCCAAAGCTTGAACCGCGAACGAGGAATTACAATTGTCCTCGTAACGCACGAACAGGATATTGCTCAGTATGCACAACGCGCCGTCGTCTTTAAGGATGGAAAAATCAAGGAGGATTATCAAACGGACAAACGGGGCGATGCGGTTGAGAAGTTGGGAAAATCCTCCGGCGAGCGAGCCGGACAAAAGCGTCCAGGACTGAGTACCACGAACCTGATTATGATCATTCGCGTGGCCTTTCGTGCGCTGCTGCGCAACAAGATGCGCGCTGCGTTGACCATGCTAGGAATTATCATTGGCGTATCAGCTGTGATCGCCATGGTAAGCATTGGCCAGGGCGCTTCGGCTTCGGTGCAGGCCCAGATCGAAAGCATCGGCACTAATCTCCTCTTCGTGAGTGCCGGGGCCCAGAACGTAGGCGGTGTACGCACTGGCCCTGGCGACACCGGCACTAATACGCTCACAGTAGACGATCTTGAGGCGATCAAGCGTGAGGTGCCAAGTGTTTCGATGGTTAGTCCCACCGTCAACTCAAGGCAGCAGCTCGTTTCCGGAAACGCGAACTGGAATACGTCCGTCCAGGGGGTAAGCGAGCAGTATCCCGACATTCGCAAATGGACGGTTCAAAGTGGCGCGTTCTTTACGGAGGCAGATGTGCGGTCGGCTGCCCGCGTCATCGTCGTCGGACAAACTATCGGAGACAACCTCTTCGCCGGCATGGATCCCGTTGGTCAAACTGTTCGGGTTATGAACCTGCCCTTTCGCGTCGTCGCAGTTATGGCAAGAAAGGGGCAAGACCCGCAGGGCCGCGATCAGGATGATATTGCTTTCGCTCCGTACACCACCGTACAGAA
>JALZOO010000012.1 GCA_030913905.1 Acidobacteriota bacterium | reverse complement strand
CGTGAGTGAAGATCGGAAAGTAGACTTCCTGGCAACGCCAACCCGTTCGCCTTAGTTTCTACTGGAAACGCACATTCTAGAATGTAGAACATTCAAACCAGAAAACCTCAGGGTCCGGAAGGGTCATCCCCCCGCTCTTTGTTCATCCCGCTTGTGATAGGTTCTCCAACTGCGGCGAGTATTATCAGGAACCGTGTGAACAGTAAAAAGGCGCAACAGTTATTAGCTGTTGCGCCTTCTTCGTTAAGCGCTCAGGCGAGCTGGACTACTGCCCACCTGACGCAGATATTAGCGATTACTGCGCGGGCTGATTCTTCGCGAAGTCGCCCGATTTAATAATCGTGATCTTCGTGGGATCGATGTACTTCCGCATCGCGTTATTAATCTGCTCCGGGGTCAACGCCCGCAGTTTCGCATCAAGATCAGCGTCCCACTTAAGCGTCCTCGTCAGGAACAGATAGTTGTTCAGACGACCAGCCAGCTCGCTGTCCTGCGCGCGACTAACCTGGCGAGATTGCAGGTAACCTGACTTTGCCGCTTCGACTTCTTCAGCAGTAAAGCCATCTTTGAGCATGCGTGCGATCTCATCCTTGAACGCGGCTTCCAGCTTATCAACGTTCTGAGGAGCGTAAATAGCGTTAGCCATAAAGCGTCCGGCTTCATCGAGCGCGCCGATTTGCATGCCGGCGCCAACGCCGTAGCTCAGTCCTTCCTTCTGGCGAATGCGCGTTGCCAGACGCGAGTTGAGAAAGCCGCCGCCAAGCATGTAGTTGCCCAGCAGCAGTGCGGGATAATCCGGATTATCGTCCCGGATCTTCACATTAAACCCGGCCAGGAAAAATGCATTGGCCTTGTCGGGCGCCGGGAAAGATTGATTAACCGGGGCAACGTCCTTGAAGAGAGTGGGCACGCGAACAAATGGTTTGGGACTCTTCCAAGTGCCGAATAGGTCCGTCATGAGTTTCGTGACCTCTTTGTCGTCAAAGTCACCGACCACGCTCAAGGTTGCGTTAGAGGCGCCATAAAAGTCCTTGTAAAACTGTTTGGCTTCTTCCAGTGTTGCCGCGTTCATGTTGGCGATGTTTTCATCGGGCGTATTGATGTATCGCACATCGCCTTTCGGGTATGGTCCCAGGTGACGACCAAACGCAGTAAAGGCAATCTGCGTGGGCTCGCTCTTCTGTTCTTCGATACTGGTAAGATTCTGACGCTTCAACTGTTCAAACTCGTCTGCCGGGAATGCAGGCTCGCGAAGAATTTCCGAGACCAGTCCCATTACGGCAGGGAGGTTTTCCCGGGTTGTTTCGACGATGACGATCGCCTGTGTCGATCCACCGAAGACGTTAACTCGCGCCTTCAGGCGATCCAGCTCGTCTTGAATTTGCTGCCGCGTGTGCTTGGTGGTGCCGCGCATTAACATCGAGCCGGCGAGCTGGGCCGCCGTCCCGCGATTCATAAGACTCTTCTCGTCGCCGTAGCGAAGAGTCATTTGCGCCACCACTTTGCCGCCGCGTGTCTTCTTTGGCAGCAGCGCCAGCTTAAGGCCGCCTGCTTCGGTGCGGACCGTCCGTGATTCGATGTTCTCCGGTGAAGGATCAAACGCCTCTCCAGCCGCTACCGCAGCGTCGCCCTTATACTCCTTGAGCATCGCAGTCAGATCCGGCGTCGCCGGAATCTCTGCGCGATCCGGTTTAGGAGTCGGAATAAACATACCGAGCGTTCGGTTCGAAGGTTTGAAATACTTTAACGCTGCTTTCGAAACTTCTTCCGGCGTTACTTTGCGGAGTCGGTCTCGATGGAGGAAGAACAACCGCCAGTCGCCGGCGCCAATGAATTCGCTCAACGTAAGGCCGATCTGGTCAGAGTTGTTCATCGCCAGTTCGATGTTCTTCAGAATCTGCGCCCGCGCGCGTTCAACCTCTTCCTTAGTCGGAGCGGTGGTACCAATACCCTCAATCGTCTGCAGCATGGTGTCGCGAGCAACGTCAAGCGAGTCGCCTTGCCTTACTTCAGCAGCAAAGATTGCCACCGTCGGATCGCGCCACTGAAAACTAAACCCGACAGCGTTGCTGGCCTTCTTGCCCTCGACCAACGCCTTATGCAGCCGGCCCGAAGGAGTATTGCCTAGAATCTGCGTAAGAAGAGCAACGGCTGCATAATCAGGATGCGAACCTGATGGGACGTGATAAATCGCCTGGACCAACTGTGTATCACCAACACGTCGGAGCGTTACGGAACGCTCGCCGTCCTGAGTTGGTTCGCTGGTGTAAATTTTCTGCAGCGTACGCGTCGGACGAGGAATCGGTGAGAAATACTTGTCCACCAGCCCGAGCGTTTTGGCTTCGTCAAATTTTCCTGCGATCAGCAGCACGGCGTTATCCGGCTGGTAATAATTTTTGTAAAAAGCCTGCAGACGGTCGATAGGAACATTCTCAATGTCGCTGCGCGCGCCAATGGTTGTCTTGCCGTAGTTGTGCCAGAGATATGAGGTCGCCATCGTGCGTTGAAGCAGCACGCCGAACGGACGGTTCTCGCCCAACTCAAACTCGTTTCGCACGACGGTCATTTCGCTGTCGAGGTCTTTTTTGGCAATGAACGAGTTCACCATCCGGTCGGCTTCCAGATCCAGCGCCCAGTTGAGGTTCTCGTCAGTCGCGGCGAAGGTTTCGAAGTAGTTGGTACGATCGGACCAGGTGGTTCCATTCGGACGCGTTCCATGGGAAGTCAATTCCTGGGGAATATTCGTATGGCGTGGCGTGCCCTTGAAGACCAGGTGCTCGAGCAAGTGGGCCATTCCGGTCTCGCCGTAATTTTCAGTAGCCGAGCCCACGAGATAGGTCATGTTTACAGTAACGGTCTGTTTTGTTTGATCGGGAAACATCAGCACGCGTAGCCCATTAGCCAGGCGATATTCCGTGATGCCCTCGACAGATGTAACGCGTTCGATACCTTTTGGTAACTGCGGCGCGGCCGCGGTCTGCTGGGTATTGTTATTGACGATCGCGAACGCGACTGTATTAAGTGCGGGAAAGGCATTAGCAACCAGCAGGGCGAGAGCTAATACCAGACGAAGTTTCCCCTGGCGTTTCATATTGTTCTCCTTAAAATTTGAGCAAGTGACAAGATTGAGTCAGTTCTGTTGAGTCAAAGCCAGAGCGAGGCTGAGCGAATGTCTACGCCCAGAAATCGCCGGGCAGACGCGAACCATAGAGGGAGACTAAAGTTTGATTGTCCTGATTGAGTCGACGGTGCGACCGCGTGGGCGTCCCGGAAACCAATTACCGCCTAGAGCGAGAGAATTTAAGCGTTGTATTGAGCGGCTGTCAAGACGAGCCGCCTCCATGTTTGAGAGCGGGGTCTGGAGCCATGGAGAGCGATGTTTCTTGTTTCAATCGGCCAACCGGCTGAACCTTCCTACCATCCAAAATCGGACGCAGAAAACTCTCAGCCAGCCGGCCCCCTTGCCAGTCACCAAACGCGTGGGTGCCCGAAACCAACGACCGGGAGTTCGGTTCTGTAATGAACATTGCGGCTGTATACTTAACCTAATCGCCGAACAAAGTAGAGATAATATGAGGATATTCAGAGGGATTTTGCCCCCAACGGTTTTGTTGCTCGCCGCATTGGTAATGGCCGGCGCACCGGCAAACGCACAGCAGCCGGCATCGCAACAAGCGGCCAGCCGGTTCGACGTCACAAATTATCGAATCGAAGCTCAACTTATTCCAGAACAACACATGTTGCGTGCCGGTGCGGATGTCACGGTCATCCCGCTGGAAGCCACACGTTCCCTCGTTTTTGAACTCAACGGCTCACTACGCGTCGAGAGCATTGAGCGGGACGGCCGCGCACTTACCGGTTACGTTCAGGATGCCGCCGGAGTCGGCTCACTCGGTCCGAGCGTAAGAGTCGATCTCGGTCAGGTGGTACCAGCTAATCAACCAATGACTCTACGTTTTCGGTGGAGCGGTGCGTTGGTATCGCCCGAAGGCGGACCGTTAGCGACCAAGCGACTGGCCTACATCGGCCAGGAAGGTTCGTACTTAATGTATGCGTCGCGCTGGTTCCCGTTTCATGACTATGCCGCAGACCGCGCCACGTCAGATATTACGTTGATTGTGCCCTCTGGATTGCAGGTAGCCGGCACCAGCGATGATCCGATAGTCGCGCAGTCTGCAGGAAAAGACGGCGCGATGCGTTACCGCTTCGTTCACCGCCAGCCAGTTCTGATCGGAAACTTTGCCGCCGGACAATACATCAACCGCAACTTGCGCTTCGGCAACTACGATATTCAGTTCTATGCCAAGCCCGGCAGCGAAAATCGAATCAACGGCTATGCCGAGCTGATGGGTCATGTACTGGAGTTTTATTCGAAACAGTATGGTGCGCCCCTGTTTGGCAGACGCCTGGTCGTGGCCCAGGTCGATGACGATAGTCTGGACACTTATTCGGGTCCGGGGATTATCTTTCTCGCTTCCAAATTGTTTGATTCTTCGCGGCCGATGCCGGAAGAGAAACTGGCGCGTGAAGTTGCGTATCAGTGGTGGGGACAGACAGTAGGGTTGAAGTCATTCGATGACGCGTGGCTCTCGCAGGGCCTTGCGGAGTGGAGTGCCTTTGCATTTCGTGAGTCGAACTTGACTGGCGGCGCCCTCGAATCGGCGCAGCGCGAACAACAGGAACGCGCACTCACGTTTGAACAAACCGCGTCAATCGCACGCGCGCCGGGTGCACTCGACGATCAGTCCGCTGCCTATCAATCGATTGTATTTCACAAGGGCGCAATGGTTTTTCGCATGCTGCGCGAGACCATGGGCAAGGAAAAGTTTGACCAGCTGTTGCACAGCTTCCTCGAACAGTATCGAGGCAAGAATGCCTCAATCGACGAATTCGAAAAGCTGGCCTCGCAAGTTGCGGTTACCAACCTGCGTTATTTCTTTGCGCAGTGGATCGAAGGAACGGGCGTGCCCGAGTTTACGGTTGACTACCAAATCATTCGCACACGCGCAGGAAAATTCCGCACCCGGGGCACGGTCAAACAGACCCTGGAAACTCTGCGCATGCCGGTGCAGTTGATGTTGCGCGCAGAAGGCGACAATCAGACCATTGTGACCAGAATCGAAGGCCGCAGCGAAGACTTCGATTTCGAGTCAAACGGGCAGCCACTGGAAGTGGTTGTCGATCCGAACTACAAAATCCTGCGAATGTCGGACGACCTGCGCGTGTCGATAATTGCGCGTCGCGGTATCGAGCAGATGAAGGAAGGTCTTTATGCGGAAGCGCAGCAGCAGTTTGAAGCGGCGTTGAAGCTGGACCGCTCCAATTCGTGGGTCTATTACAATCTCGGTCTGCTCTATCTCGAGCAACGGAATTGGCAACTCGCGCTGGATAATCTCGAGGCCGCGCTCAATGGCACTTTGAAGCCTTCATGGATCGAAGTGTGGGCCCGGATCAAGCGCGGTAATGCCTACGACGCGAAGGGCGAGCGCAACCGGGCTGTTAATGAATACAACAAGGCCGTGCAGTCTGGCATTAACTACGACGATGCTCTGGCGGTGGCGAAAAAGTTTCTTACCACACCCTTCGATCCTAAGTCGGCCCAGGCTGGACTGGTTTCACCCGGGAATTAAAAAGGCACAGTTTGTCGCGCTAGATTATTTTCGCGACTGTGCCGCCTGATGTGGGGAAAGCCTCGGGCTTTCCGTTGTTGCACTTACCACCTGATGGAGGCTACGCCTCCTAACCAATTCATCAAGGAGCAAATCTATGAGCACTCCCCAAAAGAAAGTAGAACCCATTCCGGCAGAATATCCGGGCGTAACTCCTTATCTGGCCGTCAATGACGCCGCCGCCGCGATCGAATTTTACAAAAAAGGATTTGGCGCAACCGAGCGGATGCGACTGCCCATGCCCGATGGAAAGATTGGACATGCTGAAATCATGATTGGAAACGCCATCGTCATGTTGGCTGACGAAGATCCGTCAGCCGCTCACGTTAGTCCGAAGACTCTGGGTGGCTCGACGGTGAAGTTGCACGTGTACGTCGAAGACGTTGATGCCTTCTTCGAAAAAGCTGAGGCGGCTGGTGCGAAGGTCCTGCTTGCGCCCGCGGACCAGTTTTATGGCGACCGGTCAGGCCGGCTGGAAGATCCGTTTGGACATGTGTGGTTGGTTTCTACTCACACGGAAGACGTCTCACCGGAAGAAATGCAGAAGCGAATGGAAGCTTACTCGCAGGTCGGGAGCTAATGCATTTGTACTGGCAGGGCTCGTCCCTGCCCGTGCGCGGCATTGCCACCGTGGAAGACCTCGGCCCTTCAACGTCCAACCAATTGAGTAGATTCTAGATTCTAGAATGTAGAACTTGGTGGTTCATCCTGAGCACTAATTCTAGAACGTAATTATCCCTTGACAGAATGTAGAACAACGACGGCGTTCCTCGTCAGTATTCAGGTTTCTTGACTACATTCTAGAATGTAGACCTGGGAGGCTTTGCACAAAAAGTCGAAATGCTACCCACTTTTGAGAAGACTTACCAAGAGAATGAATAACGCTGAAAGCGTTCGCCAATCCCAGCCCAGGGTTGCGCTTTGGTAACCCTGGGAAAACTATCTCATTTCTCGAAGAAGCAACTCTGAGGGAGTTGCGTCGGCGTTTGCCAATCACAAAACCGCGCAACCCCTTCAAGGGTTGCGAACAATCTCCTCGGGCATTTTTTAACCCAGGGTTTCAAAGCAAACCCTGGGCTGACATTAGCCAACGCTTTCAGCGTTACTCAGCTCTTTGTAGTCCGTCGATGCAAAGCCGTGCGCAAACTGAAGTTTGCGCTCCGTCACTGGCCAGATTTGTACGTCAGCCAGAAATAGACCGCCTGGCCCACGCCAATAAACAAGCCGATGATGGCGCCGAAGAGCTCAATGGTCTTCAAGTGGTGCTGTGCCACTGACAACACCAGCGCCTCCAGTTTCTCAATCGGATATTCCGAGACCTTTCTTCTAACCAACCCGCCCACGTCAAACTCGGCAATAGCAGTAGGCAGGCGTTCTCGCGCCGCCTCGGTAATTCGTTCGATCAGCGCCGCGCTGGCGCGCTTCACCGACTGTTCAGAGACGTGATCGCCGAGGCGCCCGATGGGCGCGATCAGCAAACGTTCGATCTGGGAACTCAGAATCGCGTTAATCGTTCGGGCTGTGTCATCACGCGATAGAAGCGCCAGCAAACTCCTGGTGAGAAGATCCTTGCCGCGCTGAATCGCATCCGGGTTGAAATGTTGAAGCACTGCGGCAAGGGTTTGCGGCCGGTACCGTTCCAACGCATCGTGTACGTATGCAGAAAGCGAGGCGGTCAGCTCCTCGCTCTTAGCCAACTCGAGGATTCGCTCGGCGATCTGCGCCTTGATCGAGTCAAACTTGTCTGACTCAATCTGTCCGACAAGCTCGCTAAGTGGCCGCGCCAGCACGTTGTCGATAGTCGAATTCAAGAACGCCTCTGCCTCTTGTTCGAATGCCGGACCACGCAGGTATTCCTCAATCCGCCGCGGCAAAGTGTTGTTTACCAGCTCATCGACCTCGCGATGGATGCGTTCGCGCGAGATGAAGATCTTCTTGATGAGCGACAGTTGCTCGTAATAATCGTCGACCTCACGCTTGATCAGCGCACCGATCTGTTTTCGAGTGTTCTGGCTGGTAGCAATGTCCGCCAAATGATGAACGATAGGCGGCACCTGGCTGTCAATGCGTTCTTTGATGAATGCGACCGTTTCAGGCGTGAAAGTTTCGGCCAGCGTCGCGTTGCTGCGTGCCAGATCATCAAGCCGGCTTGAGATGAAGTCTTTAACTTTTTGTTCGAAACCTTCCTCGTCAAGAAGTCGATGAAAGCGCTCCTCAACAAACTGGAGAAACTGATTAAAGGTTTCCTCAGTCACCGTGTCTTCCACGCGCCGTGAGAGCAGTTCATCTACCTGCCGGTCGATAAAGGCTGAGATAGCTTGCGCCGTCTCTTCGCTTTTCAACATCGTGGCGATGTACTCAGCCAGCCGGTATTGCAGCGCCGAAATCGTGTCGAGAATCGGCGCACGCGCCTGTGACGGCAGCGCATCGATGAAAGAGGGATAGACAGTCGACAGTAGATCCTGTGTATAGGAGTTGACGAAGTCTTCAACCTTTTGCCGGAAGAAACTCGTTTCGAACAGCGCGTCAAACACAGTCTGCTGCGAGACCAGTTCATTTCCGACTGCCTTACCAATGGAGTCTGCAAGTTTGTCGCGATGGCGGGGAATCATGCCCTGCGGCCAGATAGTAATGCCGAAAAGTTTCAGAGGTTTGTAAGGATGAAACAGCATCCAGATTGCCAACCATGCCGCCCCAAATCCATGAATGGTGGCAATGATAATGATCGCAATCGCGACGACGAGTTTGAAGGTGAATGGATCCACGGTGGGTGAATCGTAAATAGTAAATCGTAAATAGTAAAAGCCCGGCGGGAGTTTCGCGGTCGCTGCAAAATCAAGACGATCCACGAACTACACGAAATCACACGAACTTTCAAAAATCTTTAGTGTTGTTTCGTGTATTTAGTGGATCTGTTTGACTAATCCGCAGATTACACGGATTACACAGATTAAAAGTTTAACTCCTATTCGTTTACCTAATCTGCGTAATCGGCGTAATCTGCGGACTAATTATTTGCGGATTTTTCGACTGGATATCCGGCATTGATCCAGGCGCTGGTTCCACCGGTAATGTTCATCAGGTTGGTAAAGCCGTGCTGCTGAAGAATGCTAGTGGCCGCGCTTGAGCGGTAACCGCCGGCGCAAATCACCGCCGTCGGCTTTGAAGGATTGACCGGCAGACCGCCGGCAGTCTGCTCCAGCTTTGAAAGCGGTGCGTGCAAAGCCCGCGGCACATGGCCGCTCTGGTATTCAGGTGGACGGCGCACGTCGAT
>JALZOO010000324.1 GCA_030913905.1 Acidobacteriota bacterium | reverse complement strand
GCCTATGGTCTGGCCGCGGAAGAAGTGAAGACTGACGGTGACTGGACTCACTTCGTTTGGGTTGCCACAGCAAACATGGCAGACGCCGACAAGATTGGGCCGGCATTCGCGGCCGATCGCGCGCGGCGTTCAGAAAAGGACCGCAACGAAATAACTCAGGATTTCCTTGAAGCGACCGAACCGGATAAGGCCAGGTCCATAGTCACGCGGTCCCGGATCTTCAAAGTTAAACCTTAGGAATGAGTTGGTAGGTTAGTAGGCCATATACTTCGCGGCGGGTCTTTGCGCCGGAAGCGTTACAGATAGTAGCCGGTGATCGAAGCGTAGCGAGACCAACGGATCACCCAAAATATAATGCACGCTGAAGGCCTGCCAGACCGTCTAGCACCCCTCCCGGGTGCAAAGGATCATCTGCTCGGATCTGGTGGTCTTCGCTGCTTCGCTACGCTTCGACCACCGGCTACTTTCTCCGTAACCCTTTCGGGTTGGTTGCAATCCGAAATTCTGTCGGGGAGATACAAATATGCCTGCCTTCAAAGCGCGGATCTTTGCCACGCTGCTGATTCTCGTCTCTATCGGCCTCATCTATTACAACTGGCATCAACTGCTACAAGAAAACCAGTATTCTACGAAGCTGGCGGCGTTTGCTCCCGTCTGCTTAGTCGGAGGGCTTTATCTGATGATATTTCCCTCAAAGGCAGGAAAGCCCACTACTGCGAAGGAAAAGATAATCGTACTAGTCATCTTCGGAATTGGCCTGGTGGCAGGATTAGCTAACTGGTACCTCATGGACCCCGGCTTTTTCGGCAGGTAAAGACCGGAGAGGTATAGTTCATGAGCACCACGTGAGAAGCGCAGGCGCCTATGAAGGGCAATCAGTCGGGGCAAATCAAGGCGGCGAAGAATACCACGAAAGTGCGCAGCGCAACACCAATCTGGCCCTCACTATACTCACCCTAAATGTGCGTACATTGCGGATACTGAATGCAGCCATTCAAAGAAACAACAAATGCAAAAAGGCCGCTCACTTGAGCGGCCCTTCCCGGCTAGATACAAAGTGCAGAGTGCTTAGTTCTGAGAGGTTTAGTGACCAGTAGTTGCAGGCATTCTGGCGTTGCCTTGTTTCGCCTGGAATTGCTGCCAGTAGTCCTGAACGAAGTCAAGCTGTTTTCCATGACCGTTGCTGGTATAGAAATCGTATTGCTTCATCTCAGCGTATACCTGATCAAAGCTCCAATTGTCATGGTTGAAACGGTATACGGCGCCCATCATTCCGGTGCGATGGCGGCCTCCGGCGCAATGTACAAAAAACTTGCCGGTGGCTGGATCGTTAACAACATTCAAAAATGCGTCTACCTGCTCCGCGCTTGGATACGCCCTGTCGACGATAGGAATGTTTACGTAGCGCATTCCGGCGGCGATAACCGCAGGCTCTTCACGCTCCCGACTGTTGTCAGTCAAATCAATAATCGTCTTGATACCAAGTGCCGCGAGGTTCTTAAGTTCCTCGGGTTTTGGCCTGCCTCCGCGGTAAAAATTCTCGTCCATTTGGCCAAAGTTGCTGATTTTGACATTGGGGAAACTGTTCTCCTTTGACTTGGCAAAAGAGAGTGCGGAAAAGGAAAAAACAAGAGCGAGTAGTGCGGTAACCGTTAGGGAAGACTTTCTAAATTTCATTCTCAAACTCCTCAAGTAGTAGGACCCGGGTTAATACAATCGGGCGGTAATTACTAACAAAACTGGCATCAAACCACCGACTATAAGATTCGAAAACGCCTGAGGTCGTTGTACTGAATGGTCATCAATCTGGTGTACTGTTTTGGGGGGTTAAACTACCGATTTTACGTGTCTTATAAGCGTGTGAAAACGGGCTCTTTTTGAACGACTAAAACTTGATTCGGATTGCAATTAACGGTGACGGGATACGGGTTGACATGTCAGTTTGCAGGTCGGGAAGGGGGCATGCCCCCGCTTGAGCGCCGATGGCGCGAATTGTTCCTTCACCTTTCAAACAACCTCCGAAAAAACATTACCCTGTTTCTGTTCTGAGTCAGCTAGTGCGGGGGCATGCCCCCTTCCTAACCTGCAAATTAGCGGACGCCCTTGGTTTTTCTCCCAGTCACTAATGGGCAGCTTACTGATCAAGTCTATTCATCACGGCAAGAG